>JAGBFZ010000119.1 GCA_018110855.1 Oscillospiraceae bacterium | reverse complement strand
GGTGAGCTGAATGGTTTCTGCGGCATTTTCATCTATTCTCGAGAGAATAGCCGCAAGGGTCTGCGGGAGCTTTGACTCTAAGCTAAGTTTTGAAATAAATCCGCAGGAATCACATTCGAATGACAGAAAAAAATCGTCCTCGTTGGCGGACATAATAAGCAGCTTGCAGGAAGGGTACATTTCATGGACCCTGTCCGCACATTCCTTTGTCCTGCTCATATCAAAATGAGCGTCGATTATCAGCAGATGGGGGATGATCAGTCTTTCATCAAGGCATTTCATTAGCTCCTCCGCATTTCTGAATCGGTGAAATGCGTGTTTTTTCGGTAAAAAAGCAGTCTGACTGAAAACTGTGTCCCGGATAATGTCGAGAAAAACCGGTTCATTGTCGCAGCCGAAAATGTTGATCATTTTCATCGATCCTTTCTTAATTTTTTTAGGTCTATTTATGTTGATATTATAAATGATATGCAGGATAAAGTCAACATTTTTTCATTCATTTTAACGGCGGCTTAACACGATTTGTTACGGCTTAATGAAAAATTAACACGAAAATGCCCAATCAGACCGTTTTTCGGGACGATTGGGCATTTGGTATTGTAAAATTGGGTAACAATATGATAAAATAATGACAAAGGAGATGAAATCTCTTTCAAAATGTTTTGATTGATATAAGAAAGGATGAATCAAATGTATTACATAATCAGAATATATGTCCGCGGTGAGGAAAGATATGTTTTCAACGATAAGCTTTTCGTGTCAAATCAAGGCTTTGCCCGGAAATTCTATTCTCTTGCCTATGCAAGGAGATACATCAAGACCCACCCTGTCTGCACGGATTACGGCTGCGAGATAGTCTGTCAGGCTGCGGTTTAAACTATCTTCTCTCCGTTTCGTGCGAAATCACCAAGCATTGCGGTTTTAGCATAGAATATCATATTGTAAACAATTGCCGCAATGGGGAGTATTACAGCGGCAGGAGCGGGGAGATAAACAGTGATGATAATATCAGTAACTGTTGAGACCATCATGTATATCATTGACAGCACATACCCTGCAATGATAAGCACCATTGCAAAATATTGGTTTTTCGGCTTGTAATAATAAACATTGGGCACAGCTGTGACAATTAATGCATAGCATAACGAGAAAGCCGATATTACCCCTCTGCAAGCCTCTGTGTAATTGAATATCACCGCCGCTGCAATTTCAACCGCCGTTATCAGCATAACAGGGAGCCACACTTTTATAAACGAGATGAAAAGCTGCTTGCGGGTGGTGGGGAAAAGACAGACCATATCATATCCCGAGGCGGCTCCGTTCACCATTGTTCGGCTGTTTGCCGCCCATTTCATGGTTTTTGGCTCAGTCGGAGAGGGACCCATTATGGGGCATATTGAAAGGCGGGATCCCGCAGTCAGAAAGATGGCTAATAATCCGAAGACGCATAAAATGCCCAAACCATGATCCTCATATGCAAATATCATCGGCACCGGAAGCAGCACTGCGGCTATTGGGGATAACAGGTAAAACATATTTGTGTTGAAAGAAGCAAGGATTTTCAGTGCTTTATTCATTTTCGTCATTCCTTTCATCTGAAACAGGCTCACCCGAAATCGAACGGTTGGGGCATTCCTGTAACAGCTTTTTGTGTATCCCGTTTAACATGATAAAATCAGATATCCCGAGGATAATGCACAGGCAGCCGAATATCACCGAGAGAACGGGGTTGGTTATCATCTCTGCCTCAATAGTGCTGTCAAGCTTTTCTGAAAATAATAAATAAAGCCAGATAAATGCAAGAGCGATAAAATAAGAGACATTGACAAATTTAGAGGATTTCTGAGAGTCGCAGCTTTTTAGGGTATTTGTTAGTCCGAGGACTATTATGGAAGCTATGAGATATATTATCAGAGCTGCGGCAGAGAAAATAACTCCCGCAGGCTTTATGATAAGCACTGCTCCGAAAAGAATTGCCGAAAGGAAGATACAGCCCGAGGTTATCCTTTCTATCCCTATGTATGAACGGACAATTGTCTCCCGTCCTGCGGGCAGCTGATAGATTGCGTTCCTGCTCTGCATACTGCAGAATGATATTCCCTTTTCAGGCTTTTTTGTTCCGAAGAAAACAGGGTGTGATTCTGTCAGCACCAAGTGAGAAAAAACGTACATCATTAAAACAAATGATATCATAAACTCAAATGGAAATAGTGCTCCCTCAAAGAATACTGCCACAGGCGGGAAAAATGAAAACAATATCAATGTGAAGAATGACACTGCATTAAGCAGAACGAATGAGCGGTCTGTTAATTTCTTTGCCGCTTTTCTGTAAGCTGAGACTGTCATTTTTTTATCCCTCCGTTGATTTTTTCGCCGTTTCGGGCGGTGTTTTTTGCGTCACGCAGACATTTTCTGTAAGAGGCAAGGCTTATTATAAGGGTAATTGCGGCATTTATAAGCATTACCGTGCCTGCTCCCATTCCGTTGTCGTCAGGCTCGTATCGGGTCATTGACAGCGACGTGATCGCAAAGCTTATCATAAGTACCATGCACATCTGACGTGTTACAACGCTGTGGATACCTTTTTTTACTGCCAATAAAATGCTGCCGATGTTATAAACAAGAGTTGTAAGAGAGGTTCCGATTATAAGGGGGCTGGAATTTATCAATATTTCCGAATTAATAAGCGCTGTCCCCTGAACGATAAGCCCCAGCACGATTAT
>JAGBFZ010000118.1 GCA_018110855.1 Oscillospiraceae bacterium | reverse complement strand
CTCTGCTTTCCGCAGTGCCGCTGCATATCTCGTTCATGCTTTCGGACGCCGCCGACATTTTTTCTTCGCTGTCAGCGGTTATGCCGTCCGCACGCTCTGTAAGACGGGCAATGCTCTCGCTCATCTGAGCCAGATTTCTCAGACTGTCGGATATGGTATTCATGCTTTCCTCAACGGATTTAATGTGAGTGGAATTTTCCTCGCTGTCCCTCATAACGTTTTCCGACTGGTCCGCAATGCTTCTGTTTGCCTCGGCTGCGGACGCCGAAATACCGTCAAGCTCTCTTACGGTCTCAAGGAGCTTGTGGGAGACCTCCATGGATTTTTCCCTCATTATCCTCTGCTGCTCTGCGCCCATAAGGCTGCCCAGCATTGAGGCTGTGCGCTTTGACAGCATGGTAAATATTGAGGAGATAGCTATCAGAACCATTGCACGGGGGATAATTCCGAAAATCACGGCTTTTTTTATTGTCTCAAAATTATCGTCCGTAACATATTGTCCGTAAAATGCCAGTATCTGTCCGACAGATACTCCTATAACGGTGACAACAGAAGTAAAAATATTCAGCCTGCCCGAAAAATACAGGCTTGCAATAGCAATGGGATAAACATACAGCAGCACTGCATGATAGGAAAGGGTCACTATCGTAACAGCAGTAAATAATGCTGCACAGATAACGATCGCATATTTTACCCATGCTCCGCTCTGCTTTCCGACGTTTACTATAAGCGTAGGAATAAAAAGCAGGACCGTGCCGATTATGTAGGAAACGATCATTACTCCCAGCTTCACCTGAAATATTCCGACAATATCGAGAATCAGAACCAGTGCAAATATTGCGGCAGTTATCCTCATCACCTTAGCAGAAGCAATGTTTGCACCTCGTTCATTTTCCTGTAAAAGTTCCATACCCACAACTCCTTTAAAAATGTTACAAATTTTATGTTATTTTGATTTGCTGAACCATTATACTATTTTTTGCGGAATTATCGTACAGCTATCCGCTTTTCCCGACCTGATAAGCATCAGAAGCGCACTGAACTCACGGCTGAGCATATCCTGTATCTCGTTTTCGGTAAAATGGCAGGCACCCGTTGCAATAAGCGCACCCACGCCGTAGGTATATATCCAGAGGTGTCTGAACAGGAGATTTGCCTGTTCACAGGTCAGACCGTGTTCTTCCTGTATTGACTCGATGCACATTACAGCGGTCTTGCCAAGCCCGGAAAAAATGTCGTCAAAGCTTTCAGCCTGTGAGTTCTCGCTCATAAAAAGCAGTCTGTACAGCTTTGGCTGCTCCTTTGCAAACAGCAGCATCTGCAGAACGATATGTTTTAGGTAGGGAAAATATCCCTCTGCCTTTTCTGCATAGCTGTCAAACTTCTGCATAGCCGCCTTATGCACCTCGGCAGCTACCTCGTCCATGCTTTTAAACACGGTAAATACAGGTCTTGCGGAGCTGCCCAGAGCCGCTCCCAGCGCCCTTGAGGTAAGCGCCTTCATCCCGCTGTCCGATGCGATCTTCAAAGCGGCTGCTGTTATTTCTTCTCTTGTAAACTT
>JAGBFZ010000117.1 GCA_018110855.1 Oscillospiraceae bacterium | reverse complement strand
AGTGTATAAATATTTCAAAAAAGGATATAAAAATCCCCCGAAACCTTGTGAATAAATAAAAAAATGTGAAAATTTAAAAAAAAGACTTGACAGCGGGGAGCATTATGAGTTATACTATAACATTGATGGGGTAGCCATACAAGAAGCAAGATGTTTTAGAAGCAGGAAGCAAAAGAATGGTCCCCCCTTTATGAAAAGTAAAGGAAATAAATTTCGATAATATTGATGAAGGAGGAGAAAAACAGTGAAAAGAACATATCAGCCTAAGAAGCTCCACAGAAAAAAAGAGCACGGCTTTATGAAAAGAATGTCCACAAAGAACGGCCGTAAGGTGCTGGCACGCAGAAGAGCAAAGGGCAGAAAAATGCTCACATACTGATGCAGAGAATTTCCCGCAGCGGCAGCCCTGCACGGGGAATGCGCATGACGGGAGCATTATGACCGCAAACCATAAATTTGCGGTCATATTTTTTACTAAGGAAAATATGCAGGAAATATTCGGGAGAAAAAAATGCTCTATACAATAAAGCTGAAAAATAATAAGGATTTTGTAAGGCTTTACGGTAAGGGAGCCTTTGTCTCGGGCGGGCTCTGCACCGTCTATTACCGCAGGAACGGCACCAAAAGCAACAGGATAGGCATTTCCACAGGAAAGAAAATAGGCAATGCAGTCCTCAGAAGCCGTGCAAGGCGTGTTATCCGTCAGGCGTATCGCGAGACCGAAAGGATTTTCCGAAGGGCTATGATATGGTAGTCAGCGCAAGGGCGGGAAGCACGACCTGCAAAAGCTATCATATAGCAAAATTTTTTAAAAGCAGGGTGATACCTGCTATGAAGGATCCGGATAAACAGAAAAGGCAGATAAAGAAATGACCCCTCTCGACAAGCTCTCGGAGCTTATGAAAAAGATAGTTATACTGCCAATAAAATTTTATAAGAAATTTATCTCCCCCTGCTTTCCCGCAAGGTGCAGATATTATCCCACTTGCTCCGCATATGCAGTGGAGGCAATAAAAAAGCACGGCGCTGTCAAGGGTATTATCCTCGGCGCATGGCGTATTCTGAGATGCAATCCCTTTGCAAGGGGAGGAGTAGATCATGTCCCCGAAAAATTTGATCTGCTTTACTGCTTTAAAAAAGAAAATAAGCAATGACTTTTTATCAAGGTAAAGAGCTGTTGTAAATATATATTTTAATCTCATAACCGTTCCTGATGAAGGAAAAAGAAAGGAAGAAAAAAGAGAAGATGGGAGTTATTTCCGAGCTGATAGGCTATCCTCTTGGATTTATAATGTGGGCTATCTATCAGGTGTTCAAAAATTACGGAGTTGCCATATTTCTGTTCACAGTGGTAACAAGGCTTGTAATGTTCCCCCTGTCCGTAAAGCAGCAGAAATCCAGCGCAGCAATGGCGGCATTCAGCCCCAAGCTTGAAAGACTCAAAAAGCAGTATGCAAACAATCCTCAGAAGCTCCAGGAGGAGCAGATGAAGCTCTATGCCGAGGAGGATATCAATCCTATGGCATCCTGCGGCACACTTATTCCCCAGATGCTTTTCCTCTACGGAATATTTGACGTTGTTTACCGTCCTCTGACCCATATCCTTCATGTTTCAAAGGCGGAGATAGCGTCACTTAAAGCAATAGCAGCACCTCTTTTTGAGGGAAACAGATATTTTGAGCAGCGTCCCGAGATATACATCTTGCAGGCAGTTCAGGATAATGAAGAGCTGTTTGCAGGAGCAAACGGTGTTTCAACAGAGATCCTTGACAAGATAGCAGACTTTGACAATAAGCTATTCGGTCTTGTTGACTTGGGAGCAGTTCCCAATTCGCTGTTCGGAGATGGAACAGTCTGGAACGCAGCAGCAATAAGTCTTATGCTTATTCCCGTTCTTTCGGGTGTCATTCAGCTGATAATGACCTTCTACACTACCGCTAAGCAGAAGAAGCTCAATCCCGAGGCTTCCTCTCAGATGGCAGGCATGAATGCAATGTTCTATGTTCTTCCCATCATGTCTGTCTGGATGGCATTCTCATTCCCCGCAGGTATCGGTTATTATTGGATATGCTCTTCCCTCGTCGGATTTATACAGTCGATCATTCTCAATAAGGTCTACACCCCCGAATACGTTGCAAAGCTTATCGAAAAGGATAAGCAGAAGAATAAGAATAAGAAAAAATCGGGCTTCATGCAGAAATACAACGAGCTTCTGCAGGAGCAGATGAAGCAGCAGAACGCTTCTTCGGGCAGTAACGGAAAAATTGCCACCACAGGAGTTGTTAAGGACGAGGAAACGGGCGAGGAGATCAAGCTCTCCAAAGCTCAGCTCAAGGAATACGAGAGAAAGATCATAGCCGAAGCAAGGCGCAGACAAGCCGAGAAATACGGCGATGAATACATCGAAGACGATAAAGACTAAGCCGCTAAAATCCGAAACAGAAAGGATGTATCAATATGAAAAAGGAATTTACCGCAAATACCGTTGACGAAGCAAAGGAGCTTGCAGCAGCAGAGTTCGGCGCAGAGATTAGCAAGATCAAATTCACTGTTCTTGAGGAAGAGAAAAAGGGATTTCTGGGCTTTGGAAAGACCGACGCAAGAATACTTGCGGAATACGAGCCTTCAAAGGCTGAGACCGCTGCAGAATATATCAGATCTATCCTGTCCTGCATGGATATCAGCGCAGAGCTTTCAATAACCGAGAATGAGGACGGCGCTGTTATTGACATTACAGGCGATACCACAGGCGCTGTTATCGGCAGAAGGGGCGAGACCCTTGACGCTATTCAGTACCTTGCTTCCATGTGCGCAAACCGCAGCGACAAGGAATATTACAGAATAACTCTCGATTCCTGCGGTTACAGAGAGAAGAGAAAGGCAATTCTTGAGGATCTTGCAAGAAAGATATCCTAGAGCGTTCTCAGAACAGGCAGGACTTCAACTCTCGAGCCTATGAATCCATATGAGAGAAGAATTATCCATGCAGCTGTCAGCGAAATTGAGGGAGTTACCTCAAAGAGCGTAGGCGAAGAGCCTTACAGAAAGGTTGTTATCTCTTCCGTAAACGGCAGACCCGAGCACAGACAGGGCGGCAAAAAGGGCGGCTATGACAGATCACGCAGAAGAAGAGAGCCTCAGGCTCATTCAATGGACCTGATGAAAACCTCCTTTGAGAAGGATTATAAGAAGCCCAAGCCCGAGGACACCATGACCGAAGGCGAGCTTTACGGAAAGATCGAATTATAACAGACAATTGTGCGGATATGAAAATACCTTTCCGCGCCTGAAAAATGCAGAAAAAGGGCGTCCTTGGGGCGCCCTTTTGTTTATGAGGAAAATAGCCTATGCATGATAACACTGTTGCCGCAATATCCACTCCCCGTGCGGCAGGGGGAATTTCTATGATACGAATTTCGGGGGATAAAGCCCTTGAGATATCGGATATGCTTTTCAAGCCCGTTTCAAGAAAGGAAAAGCCTTCGGAAATGGAAGGGTACACCTGTGCCTACGGAAAGGTATTTTCAAAGGACGGAGAGGAGCTTGACGACTGTATTTTAACGGTTTTCAGAGCGCCGCGCTCCTATACGGGTGAGGACGTTGCGGAAATTTCCTGCCATGGTGGAATTTTTATAACCGAAAGAGTTCTTCGTGCCGTTATGACTGCGGTGCAGTGCCTGCTGGAGCAGGAGAATTTACAAAAAGAGCATTTTTAAACGGAAAGCTGTCTCTTACACAGGCTGAGGCAGTAATGGATATAATCTCTGCCGAGGGAAAGGCATTTCACCGCCGTGCGGCAAATGTTAAGGACGGAGCTCTTTTCAGAAGCATAAAAGCCTGCTCGGATAAGCTGCTTGGTCTTCTTGGAGAGCTTGACGCATGGGTGGATTATCCCGATGAGGATATTCCCGAGGTAAGCCCCGAAAATATGAATGCTGTTCTCACCGAAACTCTTTCGGAGATAAGGAAAATAAGCGCAGGCTATGATAACACGAGAATACTCAAGTCGGGTATTGATACGGTGATCGCAGGCAAGCCCAATGTTGGCAAAAGCACCCTTATGAATCTTCTTGCGGGAACGGAAAAGAGCATTGTCACCGACATTCCCGGAACAACGAGGGATATCGTTGAGGAATCCGTCCGACTTGGAGATATCGTCCTGCGGCTGTCCGATACGGCAGGACTTCGTGAAACTGAGGATATAGTCGAGGGCGTAGGAATAGAAAAAGCCCGCCGCCGTCTTGAGACTGCCGATCTGATAATCGCTGTTTTCGATAACAGCATACCTCTTGATGATGATGATATGAAGCTGATAGAGACTTGCAGAAATCTCTCGGGTGTAAAGGTAATTGCTTGCATAAACAAAAGTGATAAGGAATCGCTTATTGAAAAGGATAAGATAGAAGCTGCATTTGAGAATGTTATAGAGATATCCGCAGAAAATGGCATGGGCAAGGATAAATTACAAAATGTATTATATAATATGTTTATTACTGATAGTAATATTTATAATGACATCTCGGTAAATGAAAGACAGAAGCAATGTCTTGACAATGCGGGAAAATGCATTGAAGAGGCAATGAATGCCATATCCTCGGGAATGACACTTGATGCGGTGAATATTATTCTTGATGAAGCGCAGAATCATCTCCTTGAGCTTACGGGGGAAAGAGCCACCGAAGCGGTGGTAAATGAAGTGTTCTCTCATTTTTGTGTGGGTAAATGATTATGAAAAACAAATATCTTGAAGAGCTTGGACTTAAAAAAGGGGAATATGGCTTATATGATCCCGAAAAAAATGACAAGCGAAAGAAAAAGTGGAAGAAGCAAAGAAAAAAATTCGGCTTTGACGAAAGAGAAACATGGAACCTTAACAATACAATGGTGGAATGGCTGTATTCACATCTTATGATGTACACCGAAATAGGCGGCAAAACTGTTGATCTTAATTATCATACTTTTGATTTTAACGGAAGAATGTTTTCCGAGCTTGAAGCCATTGAGTTTATCAAGGAAAAATGCCGCCGCTATCTGACATTTGAACTGACTGACGATGATATGACCTATGATGAAATAAACGCTGAAATGACAGAAGCTTTGCATTTGCTTGCAGAGATATTTCCCGCTTTGTGGTGGTAATTTTTATAGATTGGAAGTCCGAAAATATGGAAAAATATTATATAGATGATTATGATGTAGCCGTTATCGGAGCAGGACACGCAGGAGTTGAAGCAGCTCTTGCAAGTGCCCGTCTTGGCGTTAAGACAGCACTTTTCACGATTTCTCTTGATGCAATTGCAAATATGCCCTGCAATCCGTCAATTGGCGGCACTGCAAAGGGGCATCTTGTCCGTGAGATAGACGCACTTGGGGGACAGATGGGAAAATCTGCCGATAAATGCTTCATTCAGAGCAGAATGTTAAACAGGGGAAAAGGTCCCGCTGTTCACAGTCTCAGAGTTCAGGCAGACAGAGTTAAATATCACGAATACATGAAAAAGGTCTGCGAGGATCAGGAAAATCTTGATATAAAGCAGACGGAGGTTGCGGAAGTTATTGCCGAAAACGGCGTTGTCAAGGGAATAGTCACCGCCCTCGGTGCGCAGTATAATGTGAAAAAAGTCATCGTTGCAACGGGAACTTATCTGAAGGGTGTTATCCACGTTGGCGAGGTTTCCTATGAAAGCGGTCCCGACGCCACATTGCCCGCAAGATATCTTTCACAGAGTCTTGAGAGCATTGGTGTCAAGCTCCGCAGATTCAAAACGGGAACTCCCTCCCGCGTACATAAACGCAGCATTGATTTTTCCCGTCTTGAGAAACAGGATGGAGACGAGGATATTCAGCCATTTTCCTTTGAAACTCCGAGAGAGGGACTTGAAAATATCGTTTCCTGTTATGTTGCTTATACAAATGAGGACACTCACAGGGTAATAAAGGAAAATATCCACCGTTCGCCTCTGTATTCGGGACGTATCCACGGTGTGGGACCGAGATATTGTCCGTCCATTGAGGATAAGATAATGCGCTTCACCGAGCGTCCCCGTCATCAGCTTTTTATCGAGCCTATGGGGCTTACCACAGATGAGTATTATTTGCAGGGAATGTCCTCATCGCTCCCCGAGGACGTTCAGCTGAAATTCCTGCGGACAATAAAGGGTCTTGAGAATGTTGAAGTAATGCGAAATGCTTATGCAATTGAATACGACTGCTGCGACCCGCAGGATCTCAGGCACACACTCGAGTTCAAGAAAATATCGGGACTTTACGGTGCAGGTCAGTTCAATGGCACCTCGGGATATGAGGAAGCCGCCGCACAGGGGCTTATTGCAGGTATAAATGCGGCTCTTTCCGTTCTCGGCAGGGAACAGATAACTTTGCCACGTTCATCTTCGTATATCGGAACGCTGATAGACGATCTTGTTATAAAGGGCTGTTCCGATCCATATCGCATGATGACGGGACGAAGTGAATACCGTTTATTGCTCAGGCAGGATAATGCAGACGAGAGACTTACGCCTATCGGACACGAAATTGGGCTTATTTCCGAGGAAAGATATGCTGCATTTCTGAAAAAATGGGAGCAGATAAATGCGGAGATAGAACGCATTAAAAAGAAAACCGTCAGCCCCACTCCCGAGCTTAATGCTATGCTTGAAAATAGGGGAACGGCGCCCATTTCAACGGGAATACGCCTTTCCGAGCTTATAAAGCGTCCGCAGATCTCCTATGAGGACACTGCTCCCTTTGATGATGAAAGAATGCCATTGCCCTATGAGGTATGTGAGCAGGTTGGGCTGAGGATAGAATATGACGGCTACATTGCACGGCAGCTTATGGAGGTGGAGCACGTCCGCAAGCTTGAGGAGAAAAAGCTTCCCGCAGATGTGGATTACAAGGATATCGAAGGTCTGAGCCTTGAGGCGATTGAAAAACTCAACAAGGTTCGTCCCGAGAATATCGGTCAGGCTGGAAGAATCTCGGGAGTATCTCCTGCCGATGTAAGCGTGCTGGTTATATGGCTGTCAAAGCAGAGGGGTTCGGCACAAAAATAAAATGTTCCACGTGGAACATT
>JAGBFZ010000116.1 GCA_018110855.1 Oscillospiraceae bacterium | reverse complement strand
CAAGTTCAACTTCCTCTGGATCACCGAGTTCCCCTTCTTCGAGTGGAACGAGGAAACACAGCACTGGGATGCCATGCATCACCCCTTTACCATGCCCATGGACGAGTGCTTACAGTATCTTGATACCGCTCCCGAAAAGGTATTTGCAAAGGCTTACGACCTTGTTCTTAACGGCACCGAGCTTTCAAGCGGTTCCATAAGAATCACGGATTACGAGCTCCAGCAGAAAATGTTTGAGTCGCTGGGTCTTACCGATGAGGAGATTGAAGCGAAATTCGGATTCCTTGTTGAAGCGTATAAATACGGCGCAGCTCCCCACGGCGGCATGGGCATAGGTCTTGACAGACTGGCAATGATAATGTGCGGCGCAGACAGCCTGAGAGACGTTACCGCATTCCCCAAGGTGCAGAACGCCTCCGAGCTTATGAGCAGTTGCCCCGCTCCCGTTGACAAGGAAAGCCTTGATATCCTGAGCATTGCCGTTACAAAAACAGAGGATTGATTTTTTGAGCCGAGGGCGGATAACCGTCCCCCGGCTCATTTGCAGGAGGGATATTTTGGAGCTTATATTCGGAGGTACCACAGAGGGCAGACTGCTTGCGGAATATTGTGCGCAGAAGCATATCCCTGCGGCTGTGAGCGTGGCGACCGATTACGGCGCAGAGCTGCTGCCCATTTCCCCCATTATCTGCATACTTACGGGCAGGCTTGATGAAAATGAAATAGCAGATATTATCTGTTCGGGGAATTACCTCCGTGTCATTGACGCCACTCACCCCTATGCTGTCGAGGTGGGAAAAAACATAAGAGCGGCATGCGAAAAAACGGGAGCGGAGTATATCCGTGTCATACGCAAAAGAGAACCCGAGATATACGGAAAATATTTCGATACCCCCGAAGAAGCGGCAGAATATCTCAGAAGCGTTACGGGAAATATTTTCATAGCCACGGGAAGCAAGGAGCTGCCCGTATTTTGCGCAGACGGGTTCCCCGAAAGGTGTACCGTAAGGATATTGCCTGATGAAGAAATGACAGAACGGTGCAGAAAATCCGGCTTTAACAGGATAATATGCGGAAAGGGTCCCTTTTCCTATGAGGAAAATCTCAGGGATTTTTGCGGGTGCAAATATATAGTCACAAAGGAAAGCGGCAGCACAGGCGGCTTTCACGAAAAATACAAAGCGGCTCGTGAGCTTGGTGCAGAGCTTGTTATAATTCGCCGCCCGATAGAAAAGGGCATCACCCTTGAAGAAGCGGAAAGGATAATTTCGGAGGAGCTGTAATGAGCAGAAAAATTTCCATCATAGGCGCAGGAATGGACGGAGAATGCACCCTTACCGCACAGGGACTTGAAGCGGTGAAAAATGCGGATATCCTTATAGGCGCAAAGCGCATGACCGATATGTTCGCCGACCTTAAAAAGCCCGTATGCGGTCTTTATCTTTCAAAGGATATTGCGGAATATATAAACGGCTGCGGATATGAAAATATTGCTGTAATAATGTCGGGAGACTGCGGCTTTTACAGCGGCGCAAAGGGTCTTGTGGAATATTTCCCCTATGCGGAGATAATTCCGGGAATATCCTCACCCGTTTATTTCGCTGCAAGGCTTAAAATGCCCTGGAGCGGATTTAAGATGATATCTCTCCACGGCGCAGATGTTCCCGTTGTCCGTCATGTCCGCTCAAACAGGCAGGTTTTTGCACTGTTGGGAAAGGAAGATCAGGCGGCTCGGGTGTGCAGAAAATTGTGTGAATATAATATGCCGAATGTTAACGTTCATGTGGGAGAAAATCTGGGACTTACAGACGAAAAAATTGTTTCGGGAAAGGCTGAGGAACTTTGCTCTCTGAGTTCCTCACCTCTTTCAGTAATGCTCATAGAAAATCCCGAGTATGAAAAATATGTTCCTCTGGGAATACCCGACGGGGAATTTATACGGGGAAATGTCCCCATGACAAAATCGGATATAAGAGCGGCTGTTATTTCAAGGCTTAATATCCCCTCGGACGGTATCTGCTGGGACGTGGGGAGCGGTACAGGCTCGGTTTCCGTGGAAATGGCGGTAAGATGCCCCGACGGGAGAGTGTACGCCGCAGAAAAAAACAGCGAAGCCGCAGAGCTTTCCCGTGAAAATTTCAGAAAATTCGGCTGTGATAATATTTCACTTTCCTGCGCAGAGGCTCCCGAAGCATTAAAGGATTTTCCGCCGCCCGACTGCGTGTTTATAGGCGGTTCGGGAGGAAAGCTCAGAGAAATAATAAAACTCGCCGATGAAAAAAATCCCAAAGCAAACATTGTCATTACCGCAGTTTCCCTTGAAACTCTTGCGGAGTGCAGTCACCTTGGAGAATGTGAGATAACTCAGCTTGCAGTCACGGGAACAAGAAAAATCGGAAGCCATACAATGCTCACGGCGGAAAATCCCGTTTATATTATCAGGAGCCAACTATAAATAAATCAATAGTGCAGCAGTAGAATTCACAAAGAATTAACAAAAAGGGAAATGGGTATAGGAAAACAGACCGTCGTGAGACAGCCAATAAAAACAATGCGAAATATTAAGAGCGAACTTCGTAGT
>JAGBFZ010000115.1 GCA_018110855.1 Oscillospiraceae bacterium | reverse complement strand
TGCTCTGCTCAAAGCATCGGGAGTTGACAGAGTCGTGCTTACTCCGCATTTTTACAGGCAGAAGGAAAATATCCGGAGCTTTCTGAGCCGCAGGAAGTACTCACTTGAAATGCTTCAGAGGTCTTTGTCCGACAGCTCCTTTTCCGATATGATACTTGGAGCCGAGGTCTTTTTTTACCCTTCTCTCGCAGAGGATCCCGATCTGGGAAGGCTATGCATAGAGGGCACCGATTTTATTCTTCTCGAGCTGCCCTTTGAACGCTTTTATGATAATTTCTACGCTCAGTTCATGTCATTTGTCAACAAGTGCAGCCATAGGATCATTCTTGCTCACGCCGAACGGTATCTCAGCTTCGGAAACACCGTTCAGGATATTGAGCGCTTATGCTCATTCGGAAGTATTATCTGCCAGATGAACTGCGATTCCATTTCAGAAGCGGGATTTTTCAGCCGCCGCAGACTTCTTGGAATGATAGACAGCGGAATAGCAGGGGTTCTGGGGTCTGATGCTCATGATCTTATAAACCGTCCTCCCCGCTTCAGCGAAGCCGAGCGGATAATACGAAAAAAAAGCGGAGACGATGCTTTTGAACGGCTTTGCCGCATCGGAGATGATATTCTCAGCGGTCAATAAACGCTTTTGCCGATCTCCTCATATTTCTCTGAGCGTGTGAGATGGTTGGGAAACAGCCTTATCTTTAGAAAAAACAAAAAAGGAGAACAGTCAGAAGTAAAAATGACTGTTCTCCTTTTTGATATGTGTAAAGCTATTGCATCAGTCAACCAGATCGGGATCAAAGTTTTCCTTCCAAGGAAGACCCCACTTGTTAAGTGCATCCATGAAGGGATCGGGATCAAATTCCTCAATATTGTAAACGCCGGGCTTTTTCCATTTGCCTGTCATTACCATCATTGCGCCGATCATTGCGGGAACACCTGTGGTGTAGGAGATTGCCTGAGAGCCAACCTCCGCATAGCATTCCTCATGAACGCAGACATTATAAACATAGTATTTTACAGGCTTTCCGTCCTTGACGCCCTGCATGATGCAGCCGATATTGGTCTTGCCCTTTGTTCTGGGACCGAGGCTTGCGGGATCGGGAAGAACAGCCTTTAAGAACTGGAGAGGAACAATTTCCATTCCGTTGTAGTTGATAGGCTCGATCGATGTCATTCCCACGTTTTCAAGGCACTTGAGATGAGTGAGATAGGACTGTCCGAAGGTCATAAAGAAACGGATACGCTTTATTCCCTTGATGTTCAGTGCAAGAGATTCAAGCTCCTCGTGATGGAGAAGATACATATCCTTCTCGCCCACCTCGGGAAAATTGTAAACTCTCTTTATTTCCATAGGCTCGGTCTCCACCCATTTTCCGTTTTCGATGTAGGAGCCCTTTGCGGAAACCTCACGGATATTTATCTCGGGATTGAAGTTGGTTGCAAAGGGATAGCCGTGATCTCCCGCATTGCAGTCGAGAATATCAATGTAGTGTATCTCGTCAAAATAATGCTTCTGGGCATATGCGCAGAAAACGCCTGTTACGCCCGGGTCAAAGCCGCTTCCCAGCAGTGCTGTGATGCCTGCCTTTTCAAATCTCTCACGATACGCCCACTGCCAGCTGTATTCAAACTTTGCAGTATCCTCAGGCTCATAGTTTGCGGTATCCACATAGTCCACCTTACACTCCAGGCACGCATCCATTATGGTGAGATCCTGATAAGGAAGAGCCACATTTATGCAGATATCGGGCTTGAACTCCTTCATCAGAGCCACAAGCTCCTCTACCTTGTCAGCGTCCACCTTTGCAGTGGATATTTTGGTTTTTGTCTGTCCCTGCAGCTTTTCCTTGAGCGCGTCACACTTGGATTTTGTGCGGGAGGCTATCATTATTTCCTCAAACACCTCGGAATTCTGACAGCACTTATGAATGACTACGCTTGCTACTCCTCCGCAGCCGATTATCAGAGCCTTACCCATTTTGCATACCTCCGTTACTTTATTGCTTTTTCTGCAATGCAGAAATCTATTCTTAACCGATGATTTCAGTATATCACGTTTTCAAAAATAATGCAACAACTTTTTATTAACGGGTGATATTCTGAATTATCACCATGAGGAGTTTTTTTCAGGCAAAATATCTGCGCTGATGTTTCTTTTGTATCAGAAAAAAGCTTTGAACCGTTTCCATTCCCATTTTTCGCGGAGAATCACAGGCTGTAATATCCTTTGATATTGTTTACGGCAATTTTTTCAATATAGGCGATAAGCTGATCGTCGGTGAGCTTTATCTCGTCAAGGAGCCTGCGCTCGATCATCAGCGCTGCCGCTCCCGAATAAAAGTCAATAAAAAAATCCGCAAATTCCCTGTCGGACTCGGCGGGAGCAATGCCGTATTCCTCCATGCAGTCCGAAATAATTTTCTCTGTAAGGGTGGACATGAAATCCAAAAGAAATCTGCTGACGTGCCTATGTCCCACCGAATTGAGCACCGATACGCAGAAACGCTTGTTATCCGAAAGATATTTAAGCATTTTCCTCATGGTATCCTTCCATGAAACGGAAACATCATGTAAATGCACTGCCGTTTCCGCCTCCCATTCAAACAGCCATTTCAGGAGGTCGTAAATATCATCAAAATGATAATAAAAGGTCTGACGGTTAAGACCGCAGTCATCAGTAAGCTGCTTTATGGTTATTTTTTCCAGAGGCATATATGAAAGCCGTTTTTTCAGTGCTTCGGCAAGCCTGTATCTTGCGGCTGAGTCGGACGAATTTTTTGGCATAATAAGCTCATTCCTTTCACCGGAATTATAACATAATAAAGCAAAAAAAGCTATACTTTATAATACTCTTTTCCCTTTTCAACAAAACGGCGATTTTGTCTATTGCCATTTACTGCATAATGCTGTAAAATATTTAAATAAATCATCATCAAGGAGTGAAGCACTTGTCACAGAAGTTCCCGTCTCCTCCCCAAGAGGAAAATGAAACCTTTATGTATAAGCTTGCCACATTTATTGTAGACAAACGCAATCTGATATTCCTGTTATGGGCATTTGCGCTTATTTTCAGCGTATTTGCAAGCAGCTGGGTCAAGGTGGAGAATGATATCACCGCATATCTCCCCGATACCACCGAAACAAGGCAGGGTCTTACCCTTATGGAGGAGGAATTTACTACATACGGCACTGCTTCGGTAATGATATCAAATATTACCTATGAAAAAGCCGAAGCCCTTGCAGAGGAGATAGAAGCCATCGAAGGCGTTTCCGAAGCCGCCTTTGACAACTCCGAAGAGCATTACAAAAACTCGTCAGCCATGTTCTCTGTCACCTTTGACGGCGAAGAGGACGAGCAGATAAGCATTGACGCTATGAATGAGATAAGAGAGCTTCTCGAGGGCATGGACGTGTATATTTCAAGCACAGTAGGCAGCGATTCCTCCGCTCAGCTTGCTGCGGAAATGCAGACGGTCACTCTGATCGCCGCTGTAATAATTCTGCTTGTCCTTCTTTTCACATCCAAGGCATATGCGGAGATACCCGTTCTCATCTGCACCTTCGGAGCGGCAGCTCTTGTTAATTCGGGAACGAATTTCCTGCTCGGCACCATCTCCTTCATATCCGATTCCGTGACCATAGTTCTGCAGCTTGCCCTTGCTATTGACTATGCCATTATCCTTATTCACAGATACAGTGAGGAGCATGAACACCTTGATTCGAGAGAAGCCTGCATAACTGCGCTCAGCAAGGCTATCCCCGAAATATCCTCCAGCAGCCTTACCACTATTTCGGGACTTATCGCTCTTGCGTTCATGCAGTTCAGGATAGGCGCAGATCTGGCAATGGTGCTTATCAAGGCAATACTTTTAAGCCTTTTGTCCGTTTTCACCCTTATGCCCGGACTGATAATGATATTCTCAAAGCTTATTGACAAGACTGTGCATAAAAATTTCGTTCCGAAAATATCCGCTGTGGGAAAATTTGCCTTTGCGACAAAATACATTATTCCTCCCCTGTTTGTGGGCATTGTATGTGTGGCGTTCGTATTCTCAAGCAAATGCCCGTATTGCTACGGCACAACAGACCTTGAGACCACCCGCCACAGCGAACAGCAGCTTGCAGAGCAGAAGATAAAGGATAATTTCGGCACATCAAATCTTGCCGCACTTATCGTTCCTGCGGGTGATTACGAAGCAGAAGGCAGGCTTATAAGAAAGCTTGAAAGCTACGATGAGGTAGAATCCTGCATGGGACTTGCGAATATTGAAGCAATGGACGGCTATGTTCTCACCGATGCGCTTACTCCAAGACAGTTTTCCGAGCTTGTGGAGCTGGATTACGAGGTGGCAAAGCTGCTGTATGCCGCTTATGCCATCAATGATGAAAACTACGGCGAGGTCATAAACGGTCTGGATTCCTACAGCGTTCCCCTTATTGATATGTTTATGTTCACCTATGACGAGGTGGATAAGGGCTATGTCACTCTGGACGATGAGCTGATGGACACTCTTGAGGAGCTGCACACAACTCTTGACATGGCATTGCTCCAGCTCAGAAGCGATGATTACAGCCGTATCCTTGTTTTTCTCGACCTCCCTGAGGAGGGTGAGGAGACCTTTGATTTCCTCTCCGTTATCCATGAGGAAGCGGCAAAATACTATCCCGAAAATGTATTTCTTGTAGGAAATTCCACCAGCGATTACGACCTGTCCTCATCCTTTGTAACGGATAATCTGATAATCAGTATCCTTTCGGCGCTGTTTGTTATCATTATCCTGCTCTTTACATTCAAATCAGCAGGTCTTCCCGTGCTGCTCATTGCAGTTATTCAGGGAAGTATCTGGATGAATTTCTCATTCCCCTATCTTCAGAATACAAGCCTTTTCTTTTTAAGCTACCTTATCGTAAATTCCATTCAGATGGGCGCAAATATCGACTATGCCATAGTAATATCCAGCAGATATATGGAGCTTAAACAGGAAATGTCCATCAAGGACGCCATTACCGAAACGCTGAATCAGGCATTCCCTACGATTATCACCTCGGGCGCGATCCTTGCAGCTGCGGGAATACTTATCGGGCAGCTTTCCTCCGACGGGACCATATCCTCCATCGGAGTATGTCTCGGACGGGGTACAATTATGTCCATCGTCCTTGTAATGGGCGTTCTTCCCCAGATACTTCTGCTTGGCGATACCATTATCGAAAAGACCTCGTTTACCATCAAAAAGCGTGAGCGCACTCAGGTATCGGGCGGCAGGATTGCCGTTACGGGCAGGATACACGGCTATGTCAACGGAAGGATCGACGCTGTTGTAAATGGAATCATCATCGGCGATGTGGACGCTAAGATAGAAAGCAGAAATTATGATGAACTTGATGACGCAGACTCGGGAAAGGAGGAGATCACACAATGAATCATATAAAACGCTGCGCTGCCTGCGCACTTGCGGTGATCATTGCGGCAAGCCCTGTTTGCGGCGGATTTTCCGTATATGCGGAGGATAATTCCGTTAATTTGTCCGCTGCTGCAGATCAAAATGCAAACACTGTTTATATAAATTCAGCGGAGGACTTTGTCAGCTTTGCAAGGCTCTGCACCCTTGACAGCTATTCTGTGGGAAAGACCTTTATTCTGAACACGGATATCAATTTCTCCTCCTCAGATCTGGACTTTATCCCCGTGCCCTCCTTCAGCGGAATATTCGAGGGAAACGGACATAAGATAAGCGGCTTTTCAATTGAATCAAACGGCTCTGTTCAGGGACTTTTCAGGTATATCGAAAAAAGCGGCAGGGTAAAAAATATAAATGTTTCCTGCAAAATATCCCCCTCGGGAAGCTCGTCAAAATGCGGCGGCATTGTGGGAGTAAACCGCGGGACCGTTTACGGCTGTACCTTTGACGGTGTTGTTACGGGCAAGGAATACTGCGGAGGAATAGCAGGAGTAAATGAGGAGACCGCTCTTATCTCCTGCTGCACTGCAAGCGGACGCATTCAGGCGGAGCATTTCACAGGAGGAATTTCGGGTGAAAACAGGGGCTGTATCATGCTCAGCGAAAGCTCAGTTTCCGTAAATACAAATGCTTCCGACAATTCCCTTGACCTTGAAAGCCTGAATATAGATGATATATATTCCACCGAAAAGGCGGCAGATTCCACAGACGCAGGCGGCATTGCGGGCTATTCCTCGGGCAATATCATGAAATGCACAAATAAGGGAAAGGTCGGCTATCCCCATGTGGGCTACAATATCGGCGGTATCTGCGGACGGCAGAACGGCTACATAAGCGGCTGTGAAAACAGCGGTATTATCAACGGAAGAAAGGACGTGGGAGGTATCGTCGGTCAGGCAGAGCCTCATTTCTCCCTGCTTTTTTCCGAATCCTCTGTAAACAAGCTCAGAGACAGGCTCGATGAGATGAATCAGCTTATCGACAAGACCATATCCGATGCAAACAGTTCATCAGACAGGCTCTCGGGAGATATGGACAGCGCACTCGATGCTCTTGAATCAGTCCGCAGCAGCTCAGACAGGCTTATTGACGAAGCGGATTCTGTTCTGAACGCAAATATAGATTCTCTGAATGAGCTAAGCTCACGCATATCTGACCTTATAGATATGTCAGAGCCTGCTGCCGACAGCTTTTCCAAGGCGTCGGACTCTTTTACCGAAGCAACAGACAGCCTGTGGGCGGCAAACGATCTGCTTGCACAGTCCATGGAGAGCAGCGACGAAGCCTTCGATATCCTCTTCCCCGTGCTTGACGAGCTTTCAGCTGCCATCGAAGCAATGCGTGAGGCAAACGATTCCTTTCAGGACGGACTTTCATCTGTTCAAAGCTCTATCGGAGACCCCAACGGCATTTCTGCGTCTCTGAACGACCTGAAAAGCCGTCTGTTTATTCTGGGTCAGTCTGTTCAGTCCATAAGCGGCATCGTAAATAATGCTCTTATTGCACTTGATGATTATTCTTCATCTCCGGAAACCGAGGAAGCAGTAAGAAAGATCAAGGACAGCCTTGCTGCGATCAGCGACAGTGCCGACAGGATATCTGATAATATCAGCAATGCGGAATTTACTATCAGGCAGCTTCAGGATCTGCTTGACCGTGATATTGACGATCCCGGGGCATACAAGAGCTGCATCAGCGATCTGCTTGATATTTTTACGGACGGTTCACTTAGAAATATGTTTGAGGCTTTTTCAGACCTTACCGATGGAATGAGAATGCTTATAGACTCCTCTGCCGCACAAAGCGCAAAGGATGAAATTGAGCGCTGCGCATCATCAATAAAAGGGCAGGCAAATGCATCTGTTCCCCAAAGCGGCGATATCCCCGATGATATTACCCTTGACAGTCTGAATGAGATAATAGATCATCTTATGAGATCCTCCGAGGGGCTGGACGAAGCGGGTGCTTCCGCTGTTTCTGTGACCGACAGGATAAAGGAAGCATGGCCCTTCCTTGATGACAGCGCAGCTGCAGCAATTGAAGCGGCATACTGTGCCGAGGAGGCTGTTCAGTATGCCGAGGACGGCTCGGTGTATCTGTCTGACGGGCTTTCCTATCTCCATGATATCACCGATTATTTTGCGGGAAAGGAAAAGATAGAATTCACAGGCACAGACAATAATTTCAGAAATATCCGCAAAGACCTTACAGGTGATCTTGAAGCCCTGTTCAACACCCTTGATATCCTGAATATCTCTGCGGGAGATTCGGTAGATATTATTTCCGAGGACCTTAAAGCTGTGAACAGCAAGGCTTCGGAGGTTTATGATGTTATCCTTGATATGACAGACGAGCTTTCACAGGATTCAAGAAGCCTTGCGGACTATACCGAGGATATTTCCGCTTCGGATTCCGTAGGAAGGGCTGACGGAAAGCTTGCCTCCTGCATTAATACGGGAAGCATTTTTGCCGATGTTAACGCAGGCGGCATTGCGGGAGCAATGGGCGTGGAAAATTCCTTCGACCCCGAGGAGGATATCGAGCAGATAGGCGACCGCTCCTTTGATTTTATGTATCAGTCAAGAACTGTGGTGAGAAGCTGTGAGAACAGCGGAATTATCACCTCCAAGAAGGACGGAGCGGGCGGAATTGCGGGAAGCATGGATACAGGCTGCATTATTTCTTCAAAAAATCTGGGTAATGTTCGCTCCACAGACGGCAGCTATGTGGGAGGCATTGCCGGAAGATCATCTGCCGCAATATTCGGCAGCTATGCAATGTGCCGCCTTGAGGGAGACGATCATGTAGGCGGTATCGCAGGTGAGGGACATGATATAAGCAGCTGCATGAGCTATGTTTCCATAGATATGTCCGATGAATATTCGGGTGCTGTTGCGGGAGAATGCGACGGCGTGCTTGAGGGAAATATTTTTGCCGAAAACGGCATGGGAGCGGTTGACGGGATAAGTTTCAGCGGAAAGGCATTTCCTGTTCCCTACAAGGCTATGATAGCAATGGAAGGCATTCCTGAGGAATTCAAGACCCTGACCCTTACCTTTATGGCTGAGGATAAGGTAGTCGATATAATTGAGTTTAAATACGGCGAGTCACTTTCTGAAAGCGATATCCCCGCTGCGCCCCGCAAAAACGGTTATTTTGCAAAGTGGGAGGAGCATGACTATTCGGATATGACATACGGCGCAGTAATAAATGCCGAATATATTCCCTATGTCACCACGATCTCCACAGAGCTTGCAAGAGAAAACGGCTCTCCCGTATTCATGGCTGAGGGCAGCTTTACCGATTCTGACAGGCTGGAGCTTAATGACCTTGGAAACGAAAAATGGGAGCTGCACATTCCCGAGGACGAAAACACCGAGCGGCTTATCCGCTTTCTGCCTGTTTCCGACCCGAAAAAAACCGTTGTTGAGATAGACGGATGCGAAGTTCCCTGCGAAACGGACGGAAGCTATGTCACCTTTACGGCTTCAGGCGGCACACTTGTGATATCAGCTTATGAAAGACCTGTGAATGTTTCTCTTATCGCAGGACTATCCTGCGCGGCAGCTGCTGCTCTTGCTGCCTGCGGAGCGGTGGTCAACAGGAAAAAGAAAAGCCGCAGAAAGAGATCAGATGAATAATACCGATCTCCATTCGGATATTGAATGAAATAATTATACCTCTTGACAATCGGCATAAAATCGTATAAAATGTATAATGGTATATTTTGTAATAATTTGTCAGAATGGAAAGAGGTAAGCAATGTACAAAATAATGACATCAGACGAAGCAATCAGCCTCATCAAGGACGGCGATGTTATATGTCTGAACTCCTTTGTAGGAATAGAAAATCCCGTAGAGCTTCACGAAGCCATATACAGAAGATATAAGCAGACAGGCTCCCCGGGGCACCTGACCATCATTTCCAGCGCAGGCTTCGGCGTCTGGGACGAGAACAGAAACGCTGAAAGCTACATAAGGGAAGGCGCGCTGGATAAGCTGATCTGCGGTCATTTCGGTGCAATGCTCAGCACAAAAAAACTTGTTCTCGAGGACAGATTCGAGGCATATAATCTTCCACTGGGCTGCATTTCCCATGCTATTCGTGCGCAGGCAGGCGGTCTCCCCGGTGCGCTGTCCAAGGTTGGACTTGATATTTTCGTTGACCCCCGTCTTGACGGACCGGGAATAAACAATCTGTCCCATGATGATTCTCTGGTAAAGATCGTCGAGGTGGATAATGAGGAATTTCTCTATTACACTCTCCCGAAGATAAATGTTGCGCTCATCAAGGGAACAGCCGCTGACCGCAAGGGAAATATCTCCTTTGACGAGATGTATATGTCGGGTGACGCCCTTTCCATCTGTCAGGCAGTAAAGGCAAACCACGGCAAGGTTATCGTTCAGGTGGACCGCATCGTCAGCACCCCTTCACGTCCCCGAAACACAATTATTCCCGGATGTTTAGTTGACGCTATTGTAATGGTTGAACCCGAGCCGAGACACGCAGCATACGAATCCCTTACGGGCAGCTTTGAGATACCCTATTCTCAGTGGCAGGACTGGAACGAAATGCTTGCGGAACGAACTGCCACAAAAGCGACATTCAATGCGGCAGCGAACATAATCGGAAAGCGTGCGTCCATGGAGCTGAAGCCCGAGGACATTGTTAACATCGGCATAGGTATCCCCGAGAATGTGTCCCGATATGCCAGAGAAAGCGGTATGCTTGACAGGATAACGCTTACTGTGGAATCAGGCGGCGTTGGAGGATTCCCTGCGTCGGGAACCGTATTCGGAGCCATGATAGGCGCTGCCTCCATGAACGATATGGCAAACCAGTTTGACCTCTACGACAATGGCGGACTTGACATCTGCTTCATGGGTGGACTTGAGGTTGACCGTTTCGGAAACGTCAATTCCCACCGCGGTCCCGGTGCATTCTCAGGCATAGGCGGATTTGCAAACATCACTGCCAAGACCCACACTGTTGTTTTCTGCCTGACCTTCAACACCAAGGGACTTGAAGTCACCGAGGGCGAAAACAGCGTAACTGTTGACCGGAATGGAACCATTCCCAAGTTTGTTGAAAAGATAAACAGCATCAGCTTCTCTGCCAAGCGTGCGCTTGTTAATAAACAGAAAGTGCTTTATGTGACCGAACGCTGCGTATTCGAGCTTTGCAGAAGCGGTCTCAGGCTCATTGAAGTCTATGACGGCATAGATACAAAGAAGGATATCATTGATCTTCTGCCCTTTGAGATAGAGATTGCTCCCGAGATCAAGCTGTAATGATAATGTGAGGTGCCTGTATGGAATATAAATTTTACGGCTGGGAACAGGCTGATGTTCCCCCTGTTAATAATGAATACAGCAAGATAACAGACCCACGCAAGCTTTACGATATGCTGTCCGATATATGGTGCGCCGAGACCTGTGCTCCCCGCATGAGAGACAGCTGGACAAAGGAGAATATGACGCTGGGACAGTGCTCCATAACCGCATTTCTCGCTCAGGATATCTTCGGCGGCGAGGTTTACGGCATTCTTCGGACAGGCGGAAATTATCACTGCTACAATGTTATCGGCGACTGCATTTTCGACCTTACAAGCGAGCAGTTCGGTGATGAAAAGCTGTGCTATGAGAATAATCCCCGTCAGCTCCGAGAGGTCCATTTTTCAAAAGAAGAAAAGCGGCTGAGATATGAATATTTGAAAAAAGAGCTTCTGAAAAAGCTTGGTAAGTGAAATATATTATTATGTCAAAAACCCCGTATTTGCAAGCAAATACGGGGTAAAATCATATCCGTTCGTCATCAGGTTCCTTGGCAGGCTGTGACGCATTTTTTCATCAGGAACATTGCCGACAGAAAATCACCTGTTTTCTTCAATACCTTCATTATTTATTCCCTCATATCTTCCATGCGGTGCTGATATGATATCAAAGCTTTTCGGCATACTTTTCCGCTGTATCGGCAGCAGCTTCATACTCAAAATCCTCTGCCGCCGAAATTATTTCATTGAGCACGGGTTTAAGAGGTTCGCCGTTTACCGAACAGCCCGATATCTCACCGCACAGCCTTTCTGCTTCATCAGAATCGAATGCAAGACAGGCGTCCTTGATCGCATTGAAGTATTCCTTTGCTTTTTCCGCCGCAATTTCTGTCAGCTGCTCATTTTCATCACGGGTATCCTCATTCGTATCTTCTGTTTCACCCAGATATTCCTTTCCAAGCTCGGCAACCTTTTTGTAAAGAGCAAGAAGCTCGGCGTTCTTTTCTTCAATAACAGCGTAATTTCCCGCCTTGCCCGAAAGCTCAAGCTCCTTTGCCAGCTCGGAAAGCTCCCTTGAACCTGCATTAAGAGACGAGCTTTTCAGTGCGTGGACCTCGATAACATAATTTTTCCAGTCCTTCTCTTCAAAAAGCCTTTTTATGCGCTCGGAAAGCTCGGGAGCCTTGCGGACATACAGCGCAAGTATCTCATTATATGCCTCAACGTCCCCGCCCGTATATTTTGCACCCTCCTCGGGGCTGAAAAGTGTGCTGCTTTCCTTTTCATCATTCTCAGGCTCAGGCTTCGATGTGTCATTCTCCGACATCTTGACATATTCCCATAAGCTCTCGGGAAGATGACCGAAAAGGCACTTTTCAATTTCCACGCCTGTAAACGGCTTTGAAAGATAATCGTCAAAGCCTGCGTCAAGATAATTCTGTCTCGCACCATGGATAGCATTTGCCGTAAGAGCAATAAAGCAGGTATCCCTCGCAATATTTTCCTCCCTGATCTTTTTCAGGGTCTCGATACCGTCCATTTCAGGCATCATATGATCGAGGAATACAATGTTATAGCTGTTGTTTTTCAGCAGCTCAATACACTTGGAACCGCTTACAGCCGTGTCAAGCCTTACCATTGTGCGTTTGAGCAGGCTCTTCGCAACAAGCAGATTTGTTTCGTTGTCGTCAACCACAAGTATCCTTGCATTCGGAGCAATACGGGAAACAGTATCGGGGCTTTGCTGAGAAGCAGCCGCTTTGAAGCGCTGCTCAAAACCACCGATAGGCTCAGCCTTTATAACTTGCTGTTCTATCTCAAAGGAGAAGGTAGAGCCTGAGCCGTAAACGCTGGAGACCTTCAGCTCGCTTCCCATCATATTAAGCAGCCGCTGAACGATGGACATACCAAGTCCCGTACCCTCAACACTGCGGTTCTTTTCCTGATCGAGACGCTGGAACGAAGCAAACAGCTTATCCATATCCTCTTCACGGATACCTATTCCCGTATCTGTCACGCTTACTGCCAGACGCACAATATCGTTCTCTGTCTGAACTACATTCATTCTGAAGCGGACATATCCCTCGGGAGTATATTTCACCGCATTGGTAAGGATATTGGTAATTATCTGCCTGAGCCTTACATCGTCTCCGTAAAGCACAGACGGGATATTTTCATCAATTTCGTATATGAACTTGAGCTTTTTCTTTTCCGCTCTGATCCTTACCATATTGACAATATCGTTAATAAGGGAGCTTACATCGTATGAGACAGGAACTATCTCCATCTTGCCCGATTCGATCTTCGAGAAATCAAGAATATCATTGATAATTGAAAGGAGCGTCCTGCCTGCGCCCTGAATATTTGCGGCATATTCCACGATCTGCTTTTCGCTTGATTCCCGCATTATCATTTCATTCATGCCAAGAACAGCGTTTATGGGAGTTCTGATCTCATGGCTCATATTTGCAAGGAAATCATTTTTGGCTTTGCCTGCACTTATCGCCTTGTCAGCAGCCTCCTTCAGCTCCTTGTTGACCTTTGCCTGCCAGCGGGTAAGGCTTAACATGATAGCGTTGACAATAACTATACACAAAATAAACACGCCTATGTAGATCAGATCGGAAATGATCGCATTTCCTGCTACATCGTAAAGGCTTCTCACCACAAAAACGTTAAATCCGGAAATATCCTCCTTCATAGCAAGGCAGCTTTTTTGAACACCGTCATAATCCGTGAAAATAACAAAATCACTGTCGATCTCAGATAGAGCTGATCTGTAACAGATATCGGCAGCATTCACCGAATAGCCGGGCTTCATCTGGTATTCTTCATTGGGGTGATTAAGGATATTTCCGTCAATGTCGGTAATAAAGGCATATTCCCTGTCGGTATAGCTTTCGCCCAGAATACCTATGAGCTTGTCAAGGTAATAATCAATGCCCAGAACGCCGATAAAATTGCCCTTGTCATCATAAACGATCTTACTGAGAGTTGTGCAGTAAAGACCTGTCTGCTCATCAAGATAGGGTACCGATACATTGAAATTCTGCTTTGAATCAAGAGTATCAACATACCACTGCCGCTCTTCAACGTGCCAGTTTTCATCAGGCTCCCAGCCGTTGTTCATGATCACCGTATGCTCCCATTTGGGATTGCAGATATATGCCACTGAAATATCATCATATTTTGATACAATGCTGTCGAGATATGCAACAGCCGAATCATAATCGTCTGCAAACCCCGGCTGAGCGACAATGCTGTCAGAGATAACATCAAGAACTGTTTTGTTTGTCAGTGCCCAGTCCCTGACCTGATTGAGATAAATCTCTGTCTCCTGCTCCATTCTGACGCCGCCAAGCTCGGAATATGCCATTGTATTGAAGATAAATGTGACCACGCCTGTAACCACAAGCACAAAGGTGACAAGAGCTATCCTTATCACATGGTTGACAGGACTTTTGCTGACATTTTTATTTTCTTTCTCCTTATTCTTGGGATTTTCGGCGACAGATTCAGTAAACAGATCATCAAGCATATGGTTCAGCTCATTTGCCGAATCGCCTATCTCGGCTGCTGTGCTGCCGCTTTCAACCGAGCTGCTTAGGATATCGGCACGGTTTATGATCCTTGAAAGGGGACGCTTCAGCTCAATGCTCATATCCTTTAGGAATCTGTCCTTTTCAGCCAGTGCGTTTTCCGCTTCCGCCTTGCTGCGGCAGGTATGAATTAAGAATATAACAACAGCAGTCGCAAGAATAAGAGTGAACACAGCTATGTATAATGAATTGCCACTTAGAACGGAATATTCCTCGCCCCGCTTTACGCAGACAACAAGATACCAGTCATAATTGGTCTTATCGGAAAAAACATTGTATCTTATGCCGTCGGATATGTAATCGAAGGAATGACCGTAAAGCATAAATACCTTATTGACAAGCTCGTAATAAAAATCCAGCTCTCTGTAATCCCTGCCGATATTATCCGAGTCGGAATGTCCCACGATCATGCCGTTGGCATCAACAATAAAGCTCGTTCCAGACCCGTTTGCATTCATCTCTTCGATATAATGCTGTATCTCACTGAGATTGAAATCAAGTCCCACAATAGTTGAGCCGTCGGAAAGCAGCTTAGAGATACTGTAACACATCTCCCCCGTGCTTGCGTCAATATACGGCTCGGTAACATGGACAGCACCCATACGTTTTTTTGCACCCATATACCATGAACGTTCATCAAGCACAAAATCCTCGTCGGGGACAAAATCATTTATATACAGCTCGCCGTTATAAGCGGCATAAGCGCTGAAACAGCTTCCGTCAGATCTATTGTTTATATCTGCAATAGTCTCGGAACAGAAATAATTATCAAGAAGCTCGGACGCATTGTCGCTTACAGAAATGATCTGTTCTACCTGCAAAGCCACGCTGTCAAGGAGACACTCTGAACGGTAAAGGCTGTTATCAACACGTCCTGCAATGCTGCTGAGCCTTGTCTGACCCTCGGCTTCGATCTGCTGTGTTTCTGCACGCCTTATCAGAATGACATTCATCACGATAATTATTCCGAGAGCAAGCATTATCATGAATAACGCTGCCCGATAACTGCCGCTGAATTTTATTCTGTTTTTCTTCAATCCGATCAAGTCCTTAGTTTATATTATCGGCATACGATCCCTTATAAGGATGCGCTGTCAGGATTCTTGCCTAAAATGTTATTGCCTTCCATCTTTGCGATCCCGTATTCGATCTTCAGCTGTCCGCCTATGTACAGCTTTTCAAAGCAGCTGATTATCCTCTTTGCAACAAGGTCGCCGTTTTCGGTGTTGGCGTCCATAAGTATAACGATTATCTGCTTGCTTGAATATCTGGTAGAAACATCGACACGTCTGAGAGATGTGTATATTGCCTTATCAAGCATCTCCAACGCAGCCTCAACTTCCTCAGGAGCCGGCTCGCTTACGCCATCGGCAGGAATAACTGTGAACAGAATGGTCTGCACCTCTCTGCCGCTTCGGCTGACGAATCTTTTGATAAAATTGTACACATGATGGAAGCTGTCGAAATCAAGAAGATATGCTCCCTTTCCGCTGTCTGCTCGGCTGAGCAGCTCGCTCAGATATGCAAGATCAACGCTCTTTGAGGCACGCTTCTTCTCGGATTCGTTCTGGTCGCTGAAAAAGTGATAAGAATTTTTACCGTTCTGCTTTACATAATAAAGCGCCTTATCTGCCGCATTATAAAGCTTGTTAAACTCCGTTCCGTCATCGGGAGTCTGGGCAATGCCTATTGATACCGAAGAATTTGTCTCAAATTTGCACTGCTCCAGATTATAGCACAGATCGGAAATTATATCGGAAGCACGGTTGCCGATCTCGCTTTTCGAAGAGAGATCCTTGGCAAAAACCACAAATTCATCTCCTCCGATACGGCAGAGAATGTCTCCCTCTTCCGAAAATTTTCTCAGAGTGTCGGCAAACATTTTCAGCGTCTGATCACCTGCGATATGACCGTAATTATCGTTGATAGCCTTGAAATTATCCATATCTATCATCATCAGAGCGCCTCTTACGCCCTCGGAGATCATGGCGTTGACCGTTTCCTCAGTGTGCGCTCTGTTCCAGAGACCCGTAAGTGCATCCTGACGGGACTTGCTCTTAATATCCGAGACCTCTTTTGTTTTCTGCTCAAGCCTGTCAGCAAGGCTGCGGCGAAGCTCCTCCAGCTCCAGCACCCTGCTTATTCTTGAAAGCATGACCTCGGTCACAAAGGGCTTTGCGATAAAATCCACAGCACCCTCCTTAAAGCAGCGGGTCTCAGTTTCGGAATCATTGTCAGCCGTAAGGAAAATAACGGGAATATGCTTGCAGCGTTCCATCTGCTTTATTCTGTCCAACACTTCAAAGCCGTCCATTTCGGGCATATTGATATCAAGCAGGATAATGTCACATTCACCGTTTTCAAGGTAAGTGAGCGCCTGCTCGCCTCTCATTACGGGAATTACCTTGTATTCACCGCTGAGCACCTTGCGGGCAGAAGCGAGGTTTATCTTGTTATCATCTACGATCAGAATATTTTTCATAGTATCCTCCTCATTTTTCATTTATGATGTTATTTTTCAAAAAAAGCAATACCGACGTTATACAGCTCATGATATTTTCGGACAGAAAGCATTCACAGTTCCGCTTCCAGCTTTGATATCTCTGCCTCTGCGGAATCGTATTCAAAATCCTCCGCAAGCTCTGCCGCCCTGCCGAAATATTCCGAAAGGGGTATGTTCCTGAATGAATATCCCGAAACGGCTTCGGCAATTTCCTTCATAGCATCGCCGTCAAAGCTGCTGCAGGCTTCCTTTGCACTGCTTATATATTCAGAAAGCTTATCCTCGGATATTTCCGCAAGCTCGATGATCTGCTTCTCTTCGCCGTTATTATTGGCTTCATTTTTGTCCCCGCCGAGAAAATCCTTTATAATATCCATTACCTCGCCGTAAAGCTTTAAAAGAGTTCCGTTTTTCTTTTCGATGGTGCGGTAGCTTCCTGACTTTCCTGCGGCTTCAAGCTCCTTTGCAAGCTCTGAGAGCTTTACAGCGCCTATGCTCATAGATGTGCTTTTCAGAGCGTGTACCTCGATGATATAATTTTTCCAGTCCTTTTTCTCAAACAGCCCGCCGATCTGCGCTCTTTTTTCGGGACCCTTTTTCACATAAAGCTCAAGTATCTCACGGTATGCCTCCATGCTGCCGCCTGTGTACATAAGCCCCTTATCGGGATCAAACATTGCCGAGCTTTCATTGCCCGCCGTTTTGGCATTTCTGCGCCTGTCCCCTGCCCCATAGTCCGAAGCGGAGGGAGCCTGTATGTATTCCTTCGGGAGATAATACCGCAGCATCCTGTCAAGAGCGGAAAGCTCGATGGGCTTTGCAAGAAAATCGTTAAGACCTTCCCGTATGAACATATCCCTGACGCCGTTTACGGCATTGGCGGTAAGAGCGATGATGGGCAGCTTCTTGTAATAATCGCCATCCATCTCTCTTATTATCCTTGTTGCCTCGACGCCGTCCATTCCGGGCATCATATGATCCATAAACACGATATCTATATCCTTTGAACGAAGCATATTTATAGCCGCAGCACCGCTTTCGGCAGTCATGACCTGCATATGATAGGGCTGCATAAGTCCCACAGCGACCTTGAGGTTGATAGCATTATCGTCAACGATAAGAATTCTTGCTTTGGGTGCGGAAAAACGGATATCCGAACCTCTGCGCTCATTGAGATCCAACACGATATTTTCATGATTGAGCGCCGACACCACAGAAATGATATAAAACGGCTTGTAAATGCATCTGATATTATTGGGAAGATTGATAGCGTCCATTCTTTCCTGAATAACAAAGACGTCTGATCTGTCAGCTATTTCACCCAAAAGCTCAGCATTGGCTATGTATTCATCTTTGCCGACGAAGAAATGGGTGAACTCACGGCTGTCAGCCATTGCTTTCAATTCGCTGTCGCTGCCGCAGCATCTGAAATCCACATGGAGCTGTTCTCCCATTCCTGTAAAATTCTTCTCATAAATCCCATTCTTCCCTGAGCTGCCGAAATATCCTGCCGTATGTATTTTCTGCGGATCCTTGACTGTGATAAAGGGTTTATCATCCGAGACCTTGACAGGTATTACAAAGCTGAATTCAGAGCCTGAACCATATTCACTCTTTACATTGATAAATCCGCCCATCTGACTGACAAGACGCTTGGAAATGGCAAGACCAAGTCCCGTTCCCTCAACAGAGCGATTCTTTTTTGTATCCACCTGACGGAAGCTGGTGAAAAGCTTTTCAATATTTTCCTCGGAAATACCAATTCCCGTATCTGCAACCGAAACTGAAAGATTTATGCCGTAGGGCTGTTTTGTATGGGATACGGTAAGGGTGACAAATCCGCTTTCGGTATATTTGACCGCATTCGTCATAAGGTTGACGATGACCTGCCTTATACGAACCTCATCTCCGATAATTCCTCTTGGGATATCTGGATCAGCCTTAACGATAATGTCTATCTTCTTATTGCCCTTTCTCGCCTCGGACATATTTATAACGGTATTAATGGTGGAAGCAATATTAAATTCATCGGGGATAAGCTCCAGCTTTCCCGATTCGATCTTTGAAAAATCAAGGATATCGTTAATGATGGAAAGCAGACTTCTGCCGGAGGTCTGAATGTTGAAGCAATTTTCCCTTACGCTCTCGCTAAGCCCGTTTTCACGAAGGATAAGCTCGCACATTCCGATGATAGCATTCATGGGAGTGCGTATCTCATGGCTCATATTGGCAAGGAAATCCGACTTGTAATGCTCAGCCTGCCTTGCTTCCGCCACGCTTTGTCTGAGCTTCTCCTCGTTTTTATCCATGCTTCTGATAAACACGATAAGAAAGAACAGAGCAGTTATCATGACTGATATCCTTACAATAAAATGCGTAACATCGATCATCATATCAAAACATACGCTGTTTAATACAAAAATATGAAACAATATGGCACCCGCAATGAGAAGTACATACCCAAGCAGCAGCTTTGAGTCCTTGTAAACGGATATAAGTATTGCTGCACCCATAAAAACTGCAATAGAAGGATAAATATCATTCTCCATCACACTGCAGATAAATATATTAGAAAAAGAAAACAGCATGAGCAGAACAGACTGCACTCTGGCTGTTGCCTTCGGGTGAAAGGACATTACTGTCAGCACAGCAGCATGGAGCAAAAGCATTTTGATGACCCATGATCTCCATCCGCTGAAAATGCTAATTGAACACATAATAAATGTGCAAAACAAAAAAATCAGTAATGCCAATTTCGCCGCAGTCTTTTTGTTTGTAACAATATCGGTGTATTCCATTTTTCAAACCCATTCCTTTTTTGGAAATTACTTTATCAAATCAATAGTTATTACGCCGAACATATATTATTAGCTTTTAAGATCGTACAAACCGCCTTATTATACCTATTTTACAATATTTTGTGCCAATAAGCAAGAGATTTTTCGTATTTCAGACACAAAACGATGCATTTTATGCTTTTAGTCAAAATCCCTTTTCTCATATAAAAACTTTTGTCGATTATTTCCATATTCCGGATGATGAAAAACAAAACCTCCTGTGGCATTATAGAACCATAGGAGGTATTTGTCATTGCTTTTTAGAAGGTTGAAAGAAGGCACCATTTGCCGTCTATCTTATATACACTTATATACATTCATTGTAACGCTTTATTCGTCAAAGTCTCTCTTGCCTTTGATCTTCATCTTGAGTTTAAGCTCATATCCGTCTGTAAACTTATCTTCATTTATACTAAACACCATTAGAATTATGGAGAAGAAACCGCCGCAAAATCCTGCATATATGGATTTTGCGGCGGGATATTCACATAATTCAAGGAATTTAGTTTTATTTCTGCTCGAATGCCTTGAGCGAATGTTTCTTGAGTGCCGCTTCAAGCAGCTCGGGAAGTCTTTCGGGAGGGCAGGCAAAGCAGGGAATATCAAGAGCCGCCGCCTTATCTGCCAAAGCTGCATCATACATAGGCTTTCCGCTGTCTGATATGGCAAGGAGTATCACCAGATTCACGCCCGATTCCTTCAGTTCCCCCAGCCTTCTGATAAGTCCGTTTCTGTTTCCGCCCTCACAAAGGTCGGTAACAAGAAACATTGTTGTCTTTTCGGGCTCCTCGATAAGCTCTGTGCAGTATGCAACCGATTTTTCAATGTCTGTTCCGCCGCCCAGCTGTATTCCGTACAGAAGCTCCACAGGGTCGGAGCAATGCTCGGTAAGATCGGTAACATTGGTATCAAATGCGACTACATGGGTCTTGAGGGAATTCATGCTTGCAAGTATGCACCCCACCACAGAGGAATAAATTGCAGATTCGCCCATGGAGCCGCTCTGGTCTATATCAATGATAACAGTCCTTGAAGCAGAGCGGGAAGCTCTCTCGTAAAAATAGAATCTCTCAGGCATGATAGTATTTGACTTTGTATCAAAATTTTTCAGATTCCGCCTTATGGTCAGCTTATAGTCAAGTGCCGCCGCCGATGGTATGGGAGAATGATTTCTCCTGTTGAGAGCAGATGTGACCGAACGCTTTATGTCATCCGAAAGGCGGCGGTTTATATCCTCCACTATCTTTGCAATATATGCTCTTGCATTGTCCTTTGACTTCTGCGGTATCTGATCCTTGAGCATAAGAAGAAGAGAGGCTGTATTTATATCCGGCTCGATGGAATCCAGCATTTCAGGCTCGAAAAGAAGCTGCTTCAAGCCCTTGCGCTCAATGGCATCATTCTGTATCACCTTTATCTCCATAGGAGAAAAAAGAGTGCGCAGATCACCCAGCCATTTTGTCAGCTTCGGTGAGGAAGAACCTCTGCCCGCACTGCCCGAAAGCCCCGCTCCGTCATTTCCGTATATCTGCGAAAGCGCACTGTCCATCAGCATTTCCTCTGCAGAAAGTGCCGCTGCGCCGCCCATCTGCTCCATCATCTTTTCGCTGTCCGCTCCCAGAATGAGCCGCCAGCGTTTCAGTATTTCCTTATTATCCATCATATATCACCAAAATCAAAATCATCAAGCTCATCTATTGACTGCTGTTCATCACCCGAAAGCTGCATTGTTACGAACTCCGCCGCCGCTTCCTTTGATATCCCCAGCACCTCGCCGATATTTTCTGCAATGTCTGATCTTTCCATAGGAGAAAAATCGGAAAATGTCCTTCTGAGAGCCACAAGAACGGGCTTAAATTCGTCATCATCAAGCTTTGAAACAAAATCGCAGAGCTTTTCCCATACCGAAAGCCTGCTGATAAGCGAGCGCCTGTTTCGCCTTGCCAAGCCTTCAAACCACAGTGCCGCTTCCGCAGGAGGAGTTCCCGCAGAAAGCCGTCTGTTTATCAGCCGGGACAGCTTTTCGGAAGATATCATTCCCCGCTCTGTCAGCAGTGCGGCTGAATATCCCGACAAAAGCGGATTTGCAAAATTATTGTCCGCAATGTCCGAAAGCAGCGTGATAAATCTGTCGGTATCAAGGAAGTCATGGGCAAGGCAGGCGTCGTTCACAGCCGCCATTGATGTTATAAGCAGCTCTGCCCCGTTTCTGTCGCACACCACCGCAGATGGCATACACAGGCAGAATCTCAGATACAGCTTTTCCATCAGAGGATAGATAGGTTCTGTGTCTATTCTTCTGATACTTCCGAAACGGACAATGGTTGAAAGAGTTCCGATGGTTTTTCCCGTGTCCTCTGCCGAGGAGCAGTCCGCAGTCTGCTTCTGAATTGCGGAAATTGCCGTAGAGATGCAGTCGGTCAGTCCGCCGTCAAATGCGTCGGAAAGTATCATTGCCGCAGCATTTACCGAATCCGCTTCGTATAGCTTCATATTCAGCTCATATTCTGCCGCCAGCTTTACGGTATCGCCCTTGAGCGAAGCTTCTACTATCTCTATCTCCGCTTCGGGAGTCCATTGCAGTCTCCAGCGTTCAGCCCATGTGGCATTATCCTGACTTCTCGGCTGAGTCTCCGCAAAGCAAATGCCTAAAATGCGCAGTCTGTGCAGAAAGAAAGACCTGTTCAGATCAAGAAATGCAGACTTTTCGGTTTTAACTCTCAGATTTTCACGCAGATCAAGCTCTATATCCTCTGCGGCTGCTTTTCTGTATTTTTCAAGCTTCAATTCTCTAAGCTGTCTTGTAAAATCCTCCTGAACAGATGTGCAGACTGTGCCGTCGGGAAGAGAGCCGATTTTTGTACCTATCTCCGTATCGGCGCAGGCAAGGGATATTTCTCCGAAGGAGCCGTGACCGATGCAGGTAACTGCGGCGTCACGCAGGTCGGTCATATTGGGATATTTTCCTCCCCGCATGGCAGCAAGAGTGTCCGCAAGCCGCTTTGCTTCAATAACCTCGGCAGTAGACGCTGCATAGCCGTTCTCACGCTGATATGCCGCTATCATGGAAAGATACCTGTTTGCACTGCTTCCAATAACGCCTTGCATTCTGCTGTTCCACAAAAGCTCAAAATATGCGGGAGCCTTGCTTCCTGCGCCGTATCCCGATCGGGAGGATAATCTGTAATAGGAATATGGCATTAAGGTAGCCTTTGCCTTGACGGAAGGCAGCTTCCCCGTAAGTTTTCTGTCATCATCAGAAAATGGGATATCCTTTATCCCTGCGGTATGAAATGCGCCTGTTATAACGCATATCTTTTCCGACGGAACTTCATTCTCACATTCGGATATCACTTTGCGCATATACGCTTCACGAAGCCTGTTATGCCCGTCATTTTCGGAAAACTCACGAAGGCTTTTTCCGTATTCATGAACCGCTTCAATAAAATCGTCATAGCTTTCGCACTGCTCGAAGGTGTATTCCCAGAAGGAATCATTGTCCGTTCCCGAGACTTTTTCCATTTCGGTGTAAACGGAAACCCCCTCAGACTTATCCTCGTCCTGCTTTTCCTCTTCATTCTGACGTGCAAGCAGGCAGTCTGAGGGAAGATCACAGAACATTACCCTTCTGCCCCGTTTTACCGCCCATCTCATCGCCTGATATTCGGGGGAAAACTCTGCAAGAGGGAATAGTACTGTCTTAACGGGAGCTTCCTCGGTATATGCAAGAATAGCCGCAGGCATTGCCGTTTCATCGCTGCACAGCGGTTCTATCAGATGGCTAAGATCGGAAGGTCCCTCTATCAGAACTATTTCCGGGTCATTTCTGTCAAGAAATTCCCTGACATAATAAGCGCAGGCAGGCGAAAGATGACGCACGCCGAAATATGCCGCCATTATGAATTTCTCTCCTTACATTCGGCATAGAGCTTTGAACAGCCGCTTCTTTTGCGCATAACATTCTCAAGATATTCCGTCCACACAGCCTTGTCCTTGTTATCGTCCTTTACGACTGCTCCCTGAAGTGCCCCTGCAAGATCGGAATCGGTTATTTCTCCGTTTCCGAAGCTGCCTGCAAGAGCCATGCTGTTGATAAGAAGTGAAATGGCTTCTGCTGATGACAATACTCCCGATGTGGTCTTGAGCTTTACCTGACCGTCAAGGGTCTGACCGCTTCTCAGTTCTCTGAAAATGGTAACAACTCTCTCAACAGCTGTTCTGTCGGGGAGCTTTGCATTAAGTCCGAAGCTGTCCGCAAGCTGCGCAACTCGTGTTGTAACTATTTCAATTTCCGTTTCAATATTTGCGGGTGCGGGAAGAACAACGATATTGAAGCGCCTTTTTAATGCGGAGGACATCTCATTTACGCCCTTGTCCCTTGTATTTGCAGTTGCAATAATGGAAAATCCTTTCTTTGCGGCGACCTCTTCGTTAAGCTCGGGAACGGATATCCGCTTTTCGGAAAGTATAGAAATAAGTGCGTCCTGCACCTCGGAGGCGCAGCGGGAAATTTCCTCGATTCGGGCAATGGTTCCCGTTTCCATTGCGTTATATACGGGGCTTTTTACAAGTGCCTCATGAGAGGGTCCCTTTGCAAGCAGCATTGCATAATTCCACGAATATCGTATCTGCTCCTCGGTAGTGCCTGCGGTTCCCTGAATAACTCTCGATGAATTGCCGTTTATAGCTGCGGTGAGATGCTCGGAAAGCCATGATTTTGCGGTTCCCGGCTCGCCTATGAGCAGGAGCGCACGGTCTGTTACAAGTGTGGCGATACATATCTCGGCAATTCGCCTGTCGCCCATATATTTGGGCGTGATGACTGTATTTCCCGACTTGCCGCCCATGATATATGTAAGCACGGACTTGGGCGACATTCTCCAGCCTGCGGGAACGGGGTTTTTCTCGTTTGCAATAAGTGATTCAAGCTCGTTTTTGTATAATTCCTCTGCGGGAAGTCTTAAAATATCTGACATAACGGTTTATCCTTTCATAAGAAAATCTATCTCGCTTTTGATTCTTTTCATAAGATCGTTACGAGTGTTTTCATTAAAATCACCCTTTGCCGCCGCAACACGATTTAAAAGCCCTGTAAGCTCGTCTATCTTGTCGGAACGGGACAGAGGCAGCCGATTTATTATTGAACAAGAGGTGGAAGCTCGCTTTGTAATAAGGATACTGTAAATATATTCAGAAGCGATACCCTTGCACCTGTCAGCCATGATTTCGGGGCAGTACTTTGCAATAATGTCAACACAATAGTAAGAGGGATATTTATTTGCCATATCAAAGGCAGTTTCAAGTATTGTGGAAACAATGCGTTCCCTGTCATAAGGCGCACAGCACTTGATAAATTCCAACATTGAGGAACAGATATCTTCATAGAATTTTTCATTTATATCGGACAGACTGCACATAACCTCAAGCAGGCTGTCGGGAAAGCTTTCAAACAGAAAAGCCTTGCCCGCAGGCTCGCTGCCGTTTTCGGCAGGACCGCAGCGATACTCCGTAAAATATGCTTTATGAGCGGAAGAATATCTGATGTCGGCAAGAAGACTTGTTACGGTATAATGCAGCTTTTCAAGGCTGCCCGAAAGAACGAACACAGCATTATCGGGGGCATCTATAAGCTTCATAAAGAAATATGCGGGAACAAATTCATTGGGACTTTTCTTATAAAGCTCGGATATCAGACAGCGGAATTTATCGTTGTCCTTATTTTGCAGATTTTTTATCAGAGTATCATTAAGAGAAGCATAATAATTTTCAGTCAGCTGCTCTCCTGTGCTCCACTTTTTAATGACATCCGCCGCTTTAAGATAGCAGTCGGCAATTCCGCTTTTGTTTTTGAAAAGCGAAACAGTTCTTTCTATGGACAATGCCGACAATAAAATATCTTTATCGCAAGGGACCTGTGCCGTTTCATTCATCTTCACTCTTACGAGATCCTCGGCTGTTTGTGAGGGCGATATGCGTACATAATCAGAATACTTATCATATTTTCCTTTTGCCTTTTCAATAAGCTTTGCAAGTATTTCCTCAGCCTCGGGCGGGTCAAGCTCCAGCACAGCCATAAGCGCTGCATTTTTCACCTTGCCCTTTTCGGTATTGTAAAGCTCAAGAAGTGCTTCGGAATTTGAAGTATCATGTGACATTGCTTTGATTGCGGAAATTCTTATATTCTGCGGAGCGTCTGCATTTTTGGCAAGAGAAATGTAATAATCATTTTCCTTTGCGCCCGCCGCCATGAATATGTAATCTATCCTTGTACCCGATGCTTTTTCATCTGTAAGCG
>JAGBFZ010000016.1 GCA_018110855.1 Oscillospiraceae bacterium | reverse complement strand
TAGGCGACAGCGTTACCGTAGGTCAGGTTCTCGTAGTTCTCGAAGCAATGAAGATGGAGAACGATATCGTAGCAAATGCAGCAGGCAAGATTACCTCCATCACCGTAAAGAAGGGCGATACAGTCAACTCCGACGACGTTATCGCAACAATCGCGTAACATAGAAAGGAACGGTTGATATGGCAAAAGTAAAGATCACCGAGACCGTCCTCCGAGACGCGCACCAGTCCCTGATCGCAACAAGAATGAGCATAGACGAAATGCTCCCCATCATGCAGGAAATGGACAAGATCGGCTATTATTCCGCAGAGGTATGGGGCGGAGCGACCTTCGATTCCTGTATCCGCTTTCTTGACGAGGATCCATGGGAGAGACTGAGAATAATCAGAAAAGCAATGCCCAATACCAAGCTCCAGATGCTTTTCAGAGGACAGAATATGCTTGGCTACCGTCATTATGCAGATGACGTCCTCGAATATTTCGTGCAGAAGACCGTAGCAAACGGCATGGATATAATCCGCATCTTTGATGCACTCAATGATATCAGAAACCTCCGCACATCAATCCGCGCCGCAAAGAAGGAGGGCGCCCACGCACAGGTGGCAATGTCCTTCACCTTGGGAGATATCTTCACCGATGAGTATTATGTAAATTACGCAAAGCAGTGCGAGGAAGAGGGCGCAGACTCCATCTGTATCAAGGATATGGCAGCCCTTATCACACCCTTCAGAGCCGCATCCCTCACCAAAGCACTCAAGGAAAATATCGGAATCCCCGTCCAGCTCCACACCCACTATACCTCGGGACTTGCTTCAATGTGCCTCTTAAAGGCAGTAGAAAACGGCTGTGACGCAATTGATACCGCAATGTCACCTCTTGCCCACGGCACATCACATACCCCCACCGAATCCATGGTAGCAGCACTTCAGGGCACCGAGTATGACACAGGACTTGACCTTGTAAAGCTCACCGAGATCAGAGATTATTTCATGAAGCTCCGCAAGAAGTATATCGACAGCGGACTTCTCGACCCCAAAATGCTTGCAGCAGACGCAAACGCCCTTATCTATCAGGTACCCGGCGGAATGCTCTCCAATCTTCTTTCCCAGCTCAAGCAGGCAGGCAAGGAAGATCAGCTTGAGGAGGTACTGAAGGAAGTGCCCAGAGTTCGTGCAGATGCAGGAAATATCCCCCTCGTTACTCCCTCTTCCCAGATCGTGGGAACACAGGCAGTGTTCAACGTAATAAACGGCGAACGCTATAAGATGGTAACAAAGGAGTTCAAGGACGTAGTAGCAGGCAAGTACGGCAAAACTCCCACACCCATCGATCCCGAGTTCAGAAAGTCCATACTCAAGGGCGAGGAAGCCATCGAGTGCCGTCCCGCAGACCTGCTTGCACCCGAGCTTGATAAGCTGAGAGAGGAATGTGCAGAGTGGCTTGAGCAGGAGGAAGATGTGCTCACCTATGCAATGTTCCCCAAGGTAGCGCCCAAATTCTTCGAGAAGCGCCGCAATAAAAAATACGGCATAGACGGCAAAAACTCCGACCCCGAGAAAAAGATACACATGGTATGATAATAATATGAAAAAGGCTCCCCGAAATGCTCATTTCGGGGAGCCTTTTGCGGGTGACGACCCGCGGCGAGACGTTCTATAGTATTTTTGAGCGGCAGACTGTCGGCTCGGTAACGGAACAAATCAGCTACCCGATATATCCCGATTTGTGAGGCGACTGCCGTACCTATCGGCGCGGTGACAAAGCGACCGTCCCGCACAAATTCACAGCGCGACCTCGCCGCGGAGCTGACACTCTTTCAGAGTGTCGTCACCCGCTCAGAAATTCCTCTCGATCTCATACCCTCTGAAAACTCTTTCCTTAGGCTTTTTGCGTGTCCTCCGCTGAGCAGCGATCTCGAGCATTCTTTTACGAAATTCGCTTTTCCTGATCTCCCGCTTCTTCTGCCTCTCGGAGTGAAGGATTATCCTCTGAGCAATATTCTCCGCATAAAAAAAGCTGTCAGGGAAGGAAGCGGAGCTGACCTCAGAGCCGCCGTATTCATCATACCACCAGTAATCGAAATCAATTTTGCCACTGTTTCCCGCAGAGTAGTCGAGCCACTCTGCAGGAGCCTCAAAAAATCGCCCCTTGCCCTGAATGATGATCCTGCTCCGAGTGCAGGTGACCTGCTCAACATCGGAGAGATTCATGACCCAGAGCCTGCGGAAATCGGTAAGCCCCCTGTCGCCCGAGGAGGTGTAAACATAACGGGAAATAACCAGCTGTTCCCCCGCAATTTCAATATAGGTGTATTTCCTGTGCCCCGTGAGCCTGAGATTAGCAATGACCGCCACGATCACCGAAACAGCGAAGCTGTAAGCACAGGTGAAAAAGAAACAGGTGATAAAAAGCCTGAAAAAATCATCGGGAACGCTTACTCTTTTGATAATGAGCAGATAAATAATGCTCAGAGCCGCAATTGCCGTCAGAGAGGGGATATTCACCGCCAGCATGATCTTGTCAAAGCCACGGGAGAGCTTTTTGTTGTCACAGCGAAACATTTTGTGCACAAAAGACCCTCCTTCGGAAAAAATTGAACGGTTATTTTCTAAGCTCCTGCTTAACAGGCAGCACGATAACAACAGTAGTGCCCATGCCCTGCTCGCTGAAAACCTCGAGAGTGCCGCTGTGCATGGAAATGATCTCGTCGGCAACCGCAAGACCGATGCCCGAGCCTCTCTTGTTGTGATTTGCCCTGAAAAATTTCGTCTTAATTTTAGGCAGATCCTCGGGAGAAATTCCGCAGCCCGTGTCGCTCACTTCAATTTCTATCTTGTTTTCGTCCGCAAGAATAGCCTGAACAGTCACAAGCCCGCCCTTTTCTGAATATTTTATGGCATTGTCAATAACATTGATAAAAACCTGTCTCAGCCTGTTTCTGTCTCCGTAAACCGCAGGAAGATCCTCAGGCTCGGCATAGCAAAGCTCAATGCCCTCTTTTTTCGCCTTTTCGGTGTAAATGAGCACAGCATCGCCCAGCTCCGCAAGAATATCCACATTGCCCTTGTTAAGAGTAAATTTGCCGTTTTGCATACGGGAGAAATCGAGAAGCTCCTCAACCATCTGAGAAAGCCTCTCCGTCTCGGATGTAATTACCCTCATGCCCTTAACAATAGTCTCGCTGTCATCAGGCATGGAGCCGATAGTCTCCGCCCAGCCCTTAATAGCAGTGAGAGGGGTCCTCAGCTCATGGGAAACGCCCGAAATAAATTCATTTCGCATAGCCTCCGACTGAGAAAGCTCATCAGCCATTTTGTTAACAATATCGCAAAGCTCGCCTATCTCGTCATCTGATTTTACAGGGATACGCACGGAAAAATCACCCCTTGCATATCTTCTTGCGGTAGAGCCAATCTGCCTGACCGGAATAACGATGGACTTAACGAAATACATACCCGAGAACATCATCAGTGAAAGAATAGCGCCGCAAACAAGAGCCGCAATAATAATAAGGGAAGCGATGTGCCTGTCCACCCTCGCCGTAGAGGAAACCACCCTTATAACGCTGAAATCCCCCGCCGTATCGGGAGTAACAATGCTTATGGCAATGACCTTTTCACCCGAAGGGAGCCTGCCCGTGAAGGAACCCGAGCTGCCGCTGCTCACAGCGTCATAATAATCCTGGGTGAGAACATCAAAGGAGGGGGAGAAGCCCGAGGATGTCATGGAGACCTGTCCGCCGCCGCTCACCGTCATAAGCTCCATCTTGTTTTTCTCGGACCAGTTTTCCACAATGGAGCGAACCTCCGAGGTAAAGCTGGCAGGATTATCGGAATAATACTGAGAAAGCATACCCGATATCATGTTGAGCCTTGAGCTGATGTACTGCTTGGCAGAATTGTAGTAGTAAAACTTAATGAATACCGAAAAGGACAGCAGCACGCTCATAAGCACCAAAAATATGGCACCCAAGCTGTTGACAAGCCATCTTCGTGTAATAGTGGCTCTTGACCGTTTGATAGCCGCCGCCTCCCCGTGAAATTATTTTTTCTCGTCAGCCTTGCCGTCGCCGCACCACTTGTAACCGAAGCCCCAGATCGTAGCAATATATTTGGGATTGGAGGGAACGTCCTCCAGCTTCATTCTGAGTCTCCTGATATTAACGTCAACGATCTTGTCGTCACCGAAATATCCGTCGCCCCAGATGTGATTCAAGATGCTGGTCCTGTCAAGAGCAGTGTTCTGATTATTCATAAAGTATTCAAGTATCTGATATTCCACCTGAGTAAGCTCAATATTCTCGCCGTTTTTTGCAACAGTCCTGCTTTTGGTGTTAAGGGAGAAGGGACCAGAAGTGATAATGGGAGACTTTTCCTCCTTAACAAAGGACATGCTCACCCTGCGGTAAACAGCGTCAATGCGAGCCGTAAGCTCAGAGGGAGAGAATGGCTTAGTTATGTAATCGTCCGCACCCAGCATCAGACCGCTCACCTTGTCCATCTCCTGAGTTTTTGCGGAGAGCATGATAATGCCGATGGTGCTGCTTTTTTTTCTAAGCTCCTTGCAGACCTGAAAGCCGTCAATGCCGGGCATCATGATGTCAAGAAGAGCAATATCGAAATTGCCGTTTTCCTCGTTAAAAACCTCAAGAGCCTTTTCGCCGCAGTTCACATCAACAACATCATAGCCCGCTCTTTTAAGGTTTATCACCACAAAATCGCGGATAACGTCCTCATCCTCGCAGACAAGTATTCTTTTCAATGCAGCTCAGTCCTTTCTTATTCATTTGATTCCTTGTAAGGTCTGCCCATTACCATAACGGAGTAGGGCTTGATGTTATAATCGCCGTTAACGGTGTAAAGAGGGGAGTTTCCCGCCCTTTCGCCGTCAATATAAACGTTCAGCTCATCGAAAGCATGAAGCGAAATAAGATCGGGGGAGGGATTCAGGAATACAACTATCTCCTCAAGCTCGCAGTCGCCGTAAAGCCCGAAGCCCACAATTCTTTTGGGCAGACGATCGAAGAATTTCATGTTCCTGCCGATGTCCTCCACAGCAGACATTCTGAGAGCAGTGTGCGCCTTGCGGAACTCAATAAGCCCCCTGTAATACTCAAAAACGTCCTTGAATTCGGTCTTTCTGTCCCACTTGAGACTGTTGACGATATCGGGAGAATTGTAGCTGTTGTGATCGTATGCTCCGCCGGGAAGAGGCTTTGAGCGCAAAAATTCCTGACCCGCCTGAATAAAGGGAATACCCTGAGACAGGAAAACCATAGCCGCCGCCATTTTGTCCATCTGCTTTCTCACTTCAATTGAATCGGTGGGATTGGTGTAAGAGAGCTTGTCCCAGAGAGTGAGATTATCATGAGCCTCAACGTAATTCACCGTCTGACAGGGAGAAACAGCCCATGAATACTTGTCAAGATTAGGTATCTGCGGGTGAGGGATACGTCCGCACATTATCTCCTTAACATAGTCCTCAACGCCCTGAGCGCCATTAACATAGCCCTTGCTGCGGTTCTCAAAGTTGTTTCCCTTAACAGTGTCTCTGAAATCGTCGCTGAAATAAGCAACCTTGGGAGTGTGGCGTGCATTGAGCTTCATGCACCTCTTGGAATCGGAAAGGGGAGAATCACCGCCCGTCCAGCCCTCACCGTACATGATGATGTCGGGATTTATAGCATGAAGCCGCTCATATGCCTCGTTAATTGTCTCAATATCATAAAGCCCCATGAGATCAAAACGGAAGCCGTCGATCTTGTATTCGGTAGCCCAGTAAATAAGGCTGTCAATAATAAATTTTCTCACCATGACCCGCTCAGTGGCAATTTCATTTCCGCAGCCCGAGCCGTTGGAGAAATATTCCCCGTTCTCGCCCCAGAGACGGTAGTAATATTTGGGAAATGTCTTGTTAAATGGCGAATCGGCAGTAGCATAGGTGTGATTGTAAACCACATCCATAACCACCCTAATGCCCTGACAGTGGAGCGCATGAACAAGCCTTTTGAATTCAGCAACTCTCGCCCTGCCGTCAAAGGGATTTGTGGAATAGGAGCCTTCGGGGAGATTGAAATTCAGAGGGTCATAACCCCAGTTGAACTGCGGCTTGTGAAGCTCAGCCTCGTCCACCGTCTGATAATCGAAGCATGGCATGAGATGAACGTGAGTAACGCCCAGCTCCTTGAGGTGATCAATACCGATCTTGTCACCCGCAGCATTTATCATGTTTTTCTCCACAAAAGCAAGGAACCTGCCCTTGTAGCAGAAATTGCCGCTTTTATCCACCGAGAAATCACGGATATGCATCTCGTAAATAACAGCGTCAGCATAGGAATCCATAGGCTGAGGGTGATAATTGTGCCAGCCTGCAGGATTAGTCTCCTCAAGGTCAATGACCATACCCATAGCGCCGTTTACCCCTGCGCTGCGAGCGTAAATGTCAATAGTCTCCTGAGTGATATCATCATGGCGGATCTCATAGGTGTAATAGACCCCGTTCAGATCGCCGTGAGCGACCTTTTCCCAGACGCCCTTTCTGTTTTTTTCCATAGGCATGCGGCGGTATGGCTTTTCATCGGTGCAGGTCTTGTAGAGAAGCACCGCAGCGTCATTAGCCAGAGGGGACCAGACCTTGAAAACAGTCTTGTCCTTAGAATAGTTTGCCCCCAGATCGTCTCCCGAATAGGCGTATTTTTTATCTACGTCGCTGAACATATACATGATCCTTTCTTTTTATAACGGTATCACTATTATTATATAACATTTTTCGCAATTTGTAAAGTACCAATTTAACAGCGTAAAAGGGCAGAAAAAACCCCCGTTTTTCCAAATGACCCGGGAGGAAAAACGGGGAAAAAGTACTAATGGAGTTTAGAAAAGATCACTTTGCGGCAATTACCTGTAAGGATTCAGGCTCACCGCCTCTTGAAGCGGAGTATTGATAGGAGGGAGCGGAATTTCCATCATAAATGGGAGTCCTCATCAGCTTAATTTTAGTGCTTCGCTCAGGGGAGTTGCAGTCATAAGCGTCAATAACGAAGAGATTAGGAGACTCAGCGTCACGGGCGATCCTGATAGCGTTCATATAATTGCCGCCGTAACAGATTATAGCAGGGCTTCCTGTGGTAAGCTCGTTTATAAGAGCGTCGATAGCCATATCGCCCTCATAGCCGAAATCGTAAACCAAGCAGTCACCGGACTTAGGATAGCTCTCGAACCATCTGAGCATATCCATCAGAGCCAGATCATCACCCTCGCACATGGAGCTGTCAATAAGAACGCATTCATAAGAGCTGAAGGACTTCAGCCTGCTGAATGTAATGGTGCGAAGGAAATCCATGAGCTTGTTGGATTCGGGAGGAGCGAAGCTGCAGTCGGTGTTAATGACCTTCATCATGTGGCTGTCAATATAATCTCTCACCTTTTCGCTGTAAAGGAGAGTATTGTTCTTAGACCTGCGGAAATCCCACTTGTCGGGAAGAGCGAGATATTCGGTGTAATAGTCAAGGAGCTCCAGCTTAACGCTTACAAGATCGGGCTTGTTGTCGGTAAAGCTCTGAACGGAGCGGATGTCGTAGCCGTCAACAGTATTACCGTCCACAGTCTTGTAGCCCTTTTCGGTAGAATTAAGCTCGCCTGTGTAGTAAGCCCTGATAAGCCCTGCAATGCCTGCGTCGGAGCCGTTAGGAGCGAAATCGGAGCGGAAATTAGCATATCCGAGACCGTCCTTCAGGACATTGAAGCCGGAATCGGCAATAATGTAGCCCTTTCTGCCGCTTTCCTCCTCAATGGTGATCTGATTGTAGGACATGAAGCTCTGTATCTTGTCGTAAATATTTTCAAGAGCGTCCGCATTGGAAGCTTGGAAGAACTGACCGTTGGTGTCCTCAGCAATGTTGAAAAGATATTCGGTGTCTATCTGCTTGCCGAGACCGATGGTGAAAATGGTAATGCCCTTTCTTTTTGCAAGCTCCACAGCCTGTTTTTCGGCAGCGGGATCATAAACTGAGGGCATACCGTCAGTAAGAAGAATAATGTAATTCTTGTCGCTGGGACTTATCTCACCGAATTCGGCAACAGCCCTTGTAACAGCGCCTGCGATCTCGGTACCGGAGAAGGTCTGTTTTTTGTTTCGGATATCGGAAATAGTCTTTTTAACGGTCTCGCAGTCGTTTGAGATGGGAACTATCTGAGTGTAGCTGCCGGAAAATTCACCTGCGCCGTAATTAGCGTCCTTGCCCAGCATATCAATGAGGTTCACAGCGAAATCGAGGCGCTTGAATTCCACATCATTCTCCTCGGAATTGGCGCAAAGCTCCTCGGGGTACATGGAGCCTGAATTGTCAATGAGGAAGAAAATGTTGGTAGAGCCCTTCTGCATGAGAACGGAAGCGTCGCAGACAGCATAAACGCCGCTGCCCTGAATCTCAGCGCTTACCGTGTTTTTCTCGGGATTTATCTGACTTGCGAGCTTTTCAAAAACGAGCTTTTCGGAATCGAAGCGGTAAACCGATAACGCACCCTCAGTCACATTGCCCTCGATAATTTCCCTTTCGTCATAGCTGAAGGTAATAGTGCAGCTGTCGAAATTCTTGTCGGTATAGAATTCATAAGCGTAGCCCACAAGACCGGGAGTACCCTGGATGCTGTTGTTTGCGAGTTTGGAGAGAGATACGAAAGCAGTTTTGGGAATACCCTTTATCTGAGCGGAAACATTCTTTTCTGAAACGGCAGTGTCCCTGATGACCTCACCGTCAGGAGTCGAACCGTCAGTAGAGGGGCTGTGGGGATCAAGCTCAGCCCTCAGCTCTCTTCCGTCAAGAACGCCGTCTAAGTCGCAGTCAGCATTGAGAGGATCGGTATGGGAATCATTTATCTCGTAAAAATCGGATAATCCGTCCATATCGGAATCTGCAAGGAATTGCGAAAGCCCCGCAGAAGCCTTTTCCTCGGAGGAAAGAGGACTTATCTCAGGAATGATGTAGCTGCTGTCCTCATTGGTAACTATCCTGCTGCGGCTGTTGAGCTTAGCCTCAAGCTCAGTGTAGTACTTGTCGTTTTCGGAGCCCACATAGATAAACGCACCCGCATAAGCAAGGATAAGCAGAATAACGATAACAAGAACAGCCTTGCCCGCCTTCATGGAAAGAAGAGTGCGGTTAAAGCGCTTGTTGTTTTTAATTTTTCTTGCAGCTTCATCGGAAGCCTTGATGGTAGCCGCCTTAGCTTCGGAAGCGGAAATAGCTTCCTGAGCGGCTTTCAGCTCAGCCCGTTTTTTAGCCATTTCCTGAACGTTGTCATGCCTCTGCTGAGCCTGCTGGGCACGGGCGAGACGTTCAGCCTCCTTCTGCATCTCGATCTCCTGCTGACGCTTGTTGTAAGCCGCCTCACGAAGCTTTTTCTCTCTGGCAACAGCAAGATCACGGTCGAGAGCGTCAAGAGCCTGTGCTCTGCGTTCAGCCTCCGCCTCGGATATCATAGGTCCCGAAGAAAGCGTCTCCTCAGCGGACATAACACTTTTATCGCTCTCCTTGGGAGCGGTTTTAGCAGGCATATCCTCTTGTTCCGATTCAGCCTTAGTAGCAGGCATATCCTCTTGCTTTAGGTCAGTCTTTGGAGCGGGCTTTTCCTCTGATTTGGGAACAGCCGAGCCCTCCGCAGGCTCCTCGTCAGCAAACGCCATCATTTCGCTGAAGCTCTGAACGG
>JAGBFZ010000114.1 GCA_018110855.1 Oscillospiraceae bacterium | reverse complement strand
GTACTACCTGCGTTGCCGCTTTCGTGCGCAACGGAACGGTACATACGGTAAATGTGGGGGATTCCCGTGCTTACCTTGTGACCCATGAGATCAGGCAGATAACAAGAGACCATTCCATGGTCATGAATATGTTCGAGCGGGGAGACATTACCAAGGAGGAGCTTAAGCATCATCCTAAACGGAATGTCATAACCCGTGCAGTGGGCGTTTCCGAGAACGTGGAGCCTGATTATTTTGAAAATGAGCTTCCCGCAAACGGTGCTGTCATTCTATGTACAGACGGTCTTTCAAATTACTGCGACGAGGGCGTTATTTTCCGTATGACAAAGGATATTTCACCCGAGGAGCTTCCGAAGGCTCTTGTTAAAACAGCTCTCGACAACGGCAGCGGTGATAATATTACTGCCGCCTTGATAAAATAAATTTTCCCATAATAATCGGTTTTTCCGAAATTAATTGGAGTGGATCAGATGGATAAGAATATCGGCAAGAAGCTGGACAGACGCTATGAGATAACCGAGCTTATCGGCATCGGCGGCATGGCGGACGTTTATAAGGCTGTTGACTTGATCGAAAACAGAACTGTTGCCGTTAAAATTCTGAAAAACGAGTTTGCCGACAATGACGATTTTGTCAGAAGATTCAGAAATGAATCCAAGGCGATCGCTGTGCTCAGTCACCCGAATATCGTAAGGATATATGATGTTGGCTTCAGCGACCGCATACAGTTTATCGTCATGGAATATATTGACGGCATTACCCTCAAGGAGTTTATGGAGCAGCAGGGCGTTCTGAAATGGAAGGATTCCGTTCATTTCATTATCCAGATACTGAGAGCTTTGCAGCACGCTCATGACAGGGGCATTGTTCACAGGGACATTAAGCCTCAGAATATCATGCTTTTCCCTGACGGCACTATCAAGGTCATGGATTTCGGGATCGCCAGATTTGCCCGTGAGGAGGGCAAGACCATCTCCGACAAGGCAATTGGCAGCGTTCATTATATCAGCCCCGAGCAGGCAAGAGGGGATATCACCGACGAAAAGAGCGATATCTATTCCGTCGGCGTTATGCTCTATGAAATGCTTACGGGTGTCAAGCCCTTTGACGCAGATACGCCTATTGCGGTGGCTCTTATGCATATGCAGAACGATCCCAGACCCCCGAGAGCCATTAACAACACCATTCCCGAGGGGCTTGAATGCATCGTTATGAGGGCAATGCAGAGGGACGCTTCAAAGAGATATCAGTCCGCTTCGGAAATGATAAAGGATATTGAGGAATTCAAGCAGAATCCAAGCATTGTTTTTGAATATAATTACGGAAGCTCCTCCTCGGGAGGAGAGCAAAAGACTCAGTATTTCCGCAGACCCGAGGCTTCGGCAGCGGAAAGCAAATCGGAGCATCCCGCTCATCGCTTCAAGGAGGATGAGTCAGATAAGCCGTCAAAAAACGAGGTGAGAAAAACGAAGCTCAAAAAATCCAAAAAGGATGATTACGAAAACGAGGATATCGAGGATTACGATGACGATGACGAGGATGATGACGGAGAAGTCTCAAAATCCTCATATTTTGTTGTGGCTCTCACTGCTATTGCTGCTGCTGTGGTAATTATCGCTCTCGTATTTATTGCTGTTGTTTTTCTTGACACCTTCGGCGATCAGAAGAAAACCGAGCCTATGGTAAATCTTGTGGGTCATGAGTATAATTACTGCAAGACCTATTATGCGGAGTATTTTACTCTTGTTCTCGACAGCGAGAAGTACGATCCCGAGATACCTAAGGGTTATATCATCTCCCATTCTCCCAAGGAGGGTGCTCCC
>JAGBFZ010000113.1 GCA_018110855.1 Oscillospiraceae bacterium | reverse complement strand
TGCTTGCAGACATCATGAAAAAAATGGGATTTGAGCGTGAAATGGTTGCCGCAAATGCCGATTTGAGCGGTTTTGAAAAGCTGCATAACAGATTATCCTGTCTTGCCGCCGATAATCTTCACAGCAGCAAAAAATGTTCTCTGCTTATCTATGACGCAGTGCTTCTTGCAGGGGATATTTTTGACGGAAAAAGCTCAGCCGACAATACGGGAAATATGATCGTTGACAAAGCAGTATTGTATATAAATGAGCATTGCGGGTCCGATATATCACTTAATGAGCTGTCCGAGCTTTCGGGAGTATCGCCGCAGTATTTCGGGAGACTTTTCAGAGAACGCCTTAATATGCGTCCAATGGAATATATCGCACGCATCAAGGTCTCAAAAGCAAAGATAATTCTTCTTGATTCGGATATGCCAATTTCCGAGATATCGGAAAAGCTGGGCTACACCAGCCCGACATATTTCGGGATCGTATTCAGAAAATGTGAAGGGATATCTCCTTCGGAGTTCAGAAAGACCGGAGGGACCATCATATAAGTTTCAAAAAGTTAGAGTTGTCACATATTTAAGATTGACTTGAAGCCTCTTCCGATATATATTTATTGTAGTCATATATATTGGAAGAGGTGCATTTTTATGAGTGTATTAAAAAGAACAGCTGCAGTAATTATGAGTGCGGCAATAATTAGTGTAAGCGGGAATACAGTATATGCGGAAAATGAAACGGGAGTGAATATTGTGAATATTAGGATAGACGGAAGCAAGGCAAATACAAACGAAAATTTTCTTTACAAGGGTCAGGGAATGATAAGCTGCAACGGCTCATCAAGACTTCTCCTTGACTACAAGGAAAAAAGCCCCGAAAGCTACGAGCAGATACTTGAATATCTGTACGGCAGGAACGGACTGAAGTTTACACATTTCAAGGTGGAAATGGGTTCTGATGTGAATACATCCTCAGGCACCGAGCCGACGACTATGAGGTATGAGGACGAAAAGGCTGATGTAACAAGAGGCGCAGGCTTTCAGATCGCAGCAGATATAAAAAAGATAAATCCCGATGTTACCCTCGATATGCTCTGGTGGAGCGAGCCTCGCTGGGTCACAGACGCCGAGGATGTAAATGCAGCACGCTATAAGTGGTATAAGGAAACTCTGGATGCCGCATACGAGACCTATGGACTTGAATTTGATTATGTCAGTGCAAATAAAAACGAACGTGCAGTCGATACCGAGTGGACGATCTATCTTTCAAAGGCTCTGAAAAGCGAAACAGACTGCCCTTACGATTATTCAAAGATCAAGATAGTCGCAGCGGATGAATGCGGCACATGGAACATCGCAGGGGATATGACAAGAAGCGAAGAGCTGTGCGAAGCGGTGGATGTTATCGGCTCCCATTATACAAGCTATGCCGACACATTTACAAAGCTGCTTGCTGAGAAAAAGGGCAAGGAGATATGGTTCTCCGAGGGCAGCGCTCCCATGACCTATGCACAGTCCGTATATCGTTTTGACGAAGGAAATTCTGGGCTTACGGGAATAAACGGCGTGCTGGACATTGCAAACCGAATGATAACCATGGTAAGCGGCGGATATATGACAATGTACGAATATCAGCCCGCAGTCGCCGCATATTACGACGGCGTTACCTACTGTCAGAAGCAGCTGATAAATGCAAGCACCCCTTGGAACGGCTATTATACCCTTGACAGCGGATATTTTATGAACCTGCATTTTTCGCAGTTCATGGAAAAGGGCTGGAGCTATATTTACGATGCCTGCAATGCCGACGGCAAGGCAGGCGGCGACGGTCATGCCATAGTTGACGCAAAATACAGCTATATCACTGCCTGCAGCCCGGACGGCGATTACAGCACAATAATCACAAATACGACCTCCGAGCCTATTACATACGGATTCGAAGTATCAAATCTTGCAAAATCAGATAATGAGGTTTATGTGTGGGAAACAAGAGGACCCGAAAGCGGTCAGGCTTATAATGCGAATTACTTTAAAAAAGTGGACGCCATCACTCCCGAAAACGGAAAATACTCAGTTACCGTCAAGCCGTATTCAATAGTGACAGTTTCCACTGTTGACATTCCCGAGACAGACTTCACTGTTCCGTCCGAAACCGACAACACAGTTCTTTCACTCCCATATTCAGATGATTTTAACTACACCGATGAATTTCTTTCCGCAAGAGGCGGCGCACCTCTTTACACAACCGATGAGGGCGGTGCATTTGAAGTGACCGAAAAGGGCGGCGAAAGGGTGCTCATGCAGAAGATAACCCGTGACATAAAGGCAGACGAATGGGGAGGCACACCCGAGCCGACAACAAATTTCGGTGATGACCGCTGGTACAATTACAGCGTAAGCGCAGATGTGCTTACCGATGGTGAAAAAAGCTATGCAGGCGTGGGTATGAGATATATCCTTGCTGACAGCGGAATGAGCGGCTATGGAGTTATCCTTCACGATAACGGAAGCTGGAATTTTTTCACAGGAAAAACAGAGGCGGAAGGCGGCGAGATCTCTGACTTTGATGCTTCCAAGTGGCATAATGTAAAGATATCAGCACTTTATGATGATGTATCCGTTTATATCGACGGTGAAAAGGTGCTTGACTATAAGGCTGACGGTGCAGGATATTCCGCAGGAAGAGCAGCGCTTTACAGCTCATACAATAACTGCTGCTTTGATAACGTGAAGGTAGAGGCAACGGATGCCGTTCAGCCTTATGTAATCAAGCTTGATAATTTTGACAGCGCATTTACATACAGCCCCGACGGCTGGAACCACAGCACAATGGACAGCTACAAAAACTACAAGCGAACAATTTCCAAGGGCACAGAAGGCGCATTTGCCGAGATAGAATTTGAAGGCACAGGCATTATACTTACAGGCGCCCAGGACAGCGAAAGCGTTATTTCAATCGAGCTTGACGGTAATATTGTGGAAAAGGAACGTGCAGTTCCCAAGATGATGAGCAGGCAGTCATTCTTCTCTGTAAACGGACTTGCTGACGGCAGACACACACTCAGATTCACAGTAGTAAGCGGCAAATGTGCAATTGATGCAGCACAAGTGCTTTATGATGCTGTCGTCAGAAAATCAAAAAGCTGATCCCGGAGATAAAAACGATTTTGTAAGAGAGTGATATTATGGAACTCAGAATAAGAACAGCAGTACCCGATGACGCAGAAACCGTTCATGATATTTACGGAGCATATGTGGACAGCGAGCATATAACATTTACTGAGAAAAATCCCGATGTTTCCGAATACAGGGAAAAGATCAGAAAGACGCTGAAAAAATATCCCTTTTATATTGCAGAGGATGAGAACGGAAAAGTGCTTGGGTATATATACGGCGCACCGCTTCGTCCCCATGACGCATATAAATGGAATGTGGAGTCAACGATCGTACTTGCACCCGATGCACCGAGGCGTCAGGGGATAGCCACCGCACTTTACAGCAGATTTATGGAAAAACTTTCCGAACAGGGATACAGATATGTCTATGCTGTAATAGTTGATACAAACGATGCAAGCATAGCACTGCATGATTCATTGGGATTTAAAGAAGTGGGGCATTTCTATAATGCAGGTTATAAGCGTGGGAAATGGAAGGGTATCGTATGGATGCAGAAGCCTCTCGGAAATGCAGGTGATGAGCCGAAAGAACCCCTTCCTTTCCTTGAATGAAGCAGGAGATGAAATTATCTATGAAAAAAGAAATATTTGGAAAAGCAGGATAGCAGCAATTGTAATAATTATATGAAAATAAGAGCGTTAACGTTGATTTTTTTGGAGAAAAAGTAATTTTGCCCTTGAAATTTCTTCACAAATATAGTATAATGATAAAAAGACTTTTCAGCAATTTTCGGAAAAATACGTAAACGGAAAAAGGAGGATGCTGATATGTTGGAAAACGCTCTGAAAAACAAAAATGACCATTTCGATTACAAGGACAAGACATCACAGCTTCGGCAGACGCTTTCGGGACTGCAGCTTCAGCTCAGAGATAAAAAGCTCCCCGTTATCGTAGTGTTTGAGGGCTGGAGCGCATCGGGAAAGGGCAGCCTTATCGGGGATATGATAAAGTATCTTGATCCAAGATTTTTCAAGGTCCATTCTACTCTCACCGCAACCGAGCCTGAAAAGCGATATCCCTTGCTGAAGCGTTTCTGGGACAACATTCCGGAATATGGAAAAATGTCCATTATGGACAGAAGCTGGTACCGGGAGCTGGCAATTGCCCGAATGGAAGAGGACATATCCTCCGAGGAATATAACCGCAGAATAAACTCCGTCAACAGCTTTGAACGTCAGCTGAGCGACGACGGCTATCTTATCATCAAGCTGTTTCTGCATATCAGCAAGGACGAGCAGAAACGCAGATTTGACAAGCTTCGTGACGATGATGAAACAAAGTGGAGAGTAACTGAGCTTGATAAGAAGCGCCATAAGCATTACGATGAATATTACGAAGCATTTGATGATATGCTTGTGAAATCGAACTCCCCCCACGCCCCTTGGAATATCATCGAAGCCGCCGACAAGACCTTCACCAGATATCAGATGTTCAGCATCATCGTCAGCCGAATAACCGATGCGCTTAATGGGGACAGAACATTTTCTCCCGCAGCAGAGGATTTCCCCCTGCTGCCCATGCCCGCCCTTGCCGACATTTCACTTGATAAAAAGGTTATCCCCGGGGATGAGTATGTCGAGCAGCTGAAAAAATGTCAGAAAGAGCTTGCAAAGCTGCACAGCAGACTGTATCAGGCGAAGATACCGCTGATAATCGCATTTGAGGGCTGGGACGCAGCAGGAAAAGGCGGAGCTATCAAGCGTATAGCCTCTGCCCTTGACCCGAGAGGCTATGAGGCAGTGCCCATTGCCGCCCCCGACAGAACAGAGCTTAACCACCATTATCTCTGGCGTTTCTGGAATCATCTTCCAAAAACGGGGCATATCGCCATATTTGACCGCACATGGTACGGCAGAGTAATGGTAGAGAAGATAGAAGGCTTTACCTCGCTCCGACGCTGCGAGCAAGCATACGCCGAGATCAACGAGTTTGAAAAGGAACTTACCGACAGCGGCGCAATAGTTGTGAAATTCTGGCTTCAGATCGATAAGGACGAGCAGCTCAGACGCTTCACCGAGCGTCAGAATACCCCCGAAAAGCAATGGAAAATAACCGATGAAGACTGGCGAAACAGAGAAAAATGGGACAGCTACGAGGACGCAGTCAATGAAATGCTCCGCCGAACATCCACAGTGTATGCGCCATGGAATGTTATCGAAGCCAACGATAAGCTCTTCGCAAGGATAAAGACAATGCAGATCGTCATAAGCGCAGTAGAAAAGCGGCTGAAAGAGGAAAAAAAGAAAAAGTAAACGGAAGTATGCCCGAAACCGACGGATAAAAGCAGTCGGTCATACGATTTTATCAAATACAAAAAGATCCCCTTAGTGCAGTGCCCATAAGTTTCTGCACTAAGGGGAATTATTATCAGAAGCTGTTCTTATTCGCTTTTTTTATTAAACCGGGAAAATCCCTGAAACAGAAGTCCATATCAACATCGCCCGAAATTCCGCCGATTTTTCCCTTCCATGAATACTGCCATATTCCCACATCATCCGCATGAACGCATTTCGGAAAAATATTTTCCACCCTTGCCACCCATGCAGTATATCTCTTCGGAATATCATCCGTCAGATTGTCCTTAAAAAACGTGTCATAGCTGTAAACACCGACCCATGCGCCCGCAGCCTCAAGTCTGTCGCAGAACGCCTTGACCATCCCGGTGCAAACATCCTTCGGCAGCATTCCCTGTTCTTCAAAATCACCGTAAACAGGCAGCTCAAAGGACTTGCCTTTTATGATCTCAAGCATAAATTCAGCTTCCCTTACAGCCCCCTCAGTATTCTTTGCATAGCTGTAATGATATGCCCCCACATACAGCCCCGCCGCCTTTGCCTTTTCGTAATACTCCTCGAAACGCCTGTCCCGCTGCTTTGGGGAACTGATCCCGAAGCCTGTCCTGAGAATGACTCCGTTGATGCCCGCAGCCTTTACCTTGTGAAAATCAACAGCGCCATTGTGATGGGAAAGATCAATTATCTTGTTATAGCTTTTCATTTACTGCCCTCCTTTAGCTGTCTGAGGATATCCTTCAGCTTATCGGGGAGCGGGATACCGAAGGAAGCCGCATTTTCCAGCAGACTTATCCCCTCATTGCCCGTGTAATAAAGGATAATAGCCGTCCTGACCATATCCCCGTCTCCCACCACAAACCTGTCAATGAGATTAGCAATGCCCACCAGAACAAGAATAAGAACCTTTTTAAATATGCCCCAGAAACCCACCTCAGAGGATAATTTCTTCTGTTTGACCGCAGCCGCAACGCCCGTTATGTAATCAATGGTAATGAACGCAATAAGTGCATACATTATCCCGTCCATACCGCCGAGGAATCCCGAAACGGCAGTAACTATGCTGCCGAAAATGATCTTAATAATTTCTGTGAATCTGTCCATGTTAATCCTCCAGTTCTTTTCTGACAGCTTCCCGCCACCTGACAGGAACATTATCGATCGTCATTTTACCCATTCTGATCTGATAAACAAAAATTTTAACCACTGCAAATCACCTCCGCAAGCTCTGCGATCGCCGCCGCAAGTTCCGCATTTGTGGGTGGTTCAGGCGGCAATGGTTCAGGATCTGTTTCAATAACATCGGAAATATTCCCGTCATCATCGAAAACAAAATCGAAATTGGGATACAGACCGATGATTTTCTGTGCCAGTTCCGACCCATCGGGAATGACGAAATCCGCATCGCCGATCCAGTCATCATCAGGGTGATCGGAATTTCCGTAAAAACGTTTATTTTTATAAACTATCAAAATAACACCGTCCTATATTTCAATGTAAAAAACAGTAGCAGTTACCGCAGTACCGGTCAATTGTTCATCTGTTGCAGCGGAAAGAACATGTGCATAATAGTTGCCGTTGCTTGACAGGAACGGAATGACATAGTGGTCGGCAAAAGTAATAAAAACAGGCTTACGATTTTCAGAGCTATTCCAGAGAATGAAATTGCCTATATTATCTGTGGTACCAACGACTTGAACCGACTTTGCAGGATTTGTTGATAGTTCTTTCCAAATTAAATTTCCATCGGAGTCCTTGTCTGCCTCACTTGCCAAATACAATGTATTATTGTAAGAACTAAGACAATTGAACGGGGTACATATATATCGTTTATATCCCGAACTTACAAAATTAATCATGGTTACATAACACCACGATTCAACACCGTACGGAAGATTTGGCGTGTCATCGACATTACATGAATAAGTGCCCATCTTTGCAATATCCAGCAAATCACCTT
>JAGBFZ010000112.1 GCA_018110855.1 Oscillospiraceae bacterium | reverse complement strand
TATACAGATTTTCTCAAAAAAGGTCTCTGAGCTATTGACAAGAGTACGGTGATATAGTATAATAATATGTAATATCTGTCCGTAGCTCAATCGGATAGAGCGTCAGACTCCGACTCTGAAGGCTGTGGGTTCAATTCCCGTAGGGCAGACCACAAAAATAGCCGTTTGCATTGATTTGCAGACGGCTTTTTGTTATGCACTAAATCAGATTTTGTGTTCCGTTGGGAAATATGCCTCATAACTTTTGTTTTTGGCAAATCCATTGACAATTGTCTGTTTTTGTGATATAATTATTAAGCATAAATAAAAATTTGTGTTGTAAAATATATTGTGAGATGATTATATGATAAATTCGGTGCAGCAGGAGCAGGAAAAGACCGAGCAGACAAGCTCTGTTTCGCTTATAACTGCATTAATAGGAGCCGTAAGCAATAAGTATTTAATTATATCGCTTATGGCAGTGGTACTCGCAGCCGCTGCATATTTTCTTGGCGCGGAGGATATAAGCTGTATAGCAGATATCTCTTCAGCTGCTGTCCTGGGACTTCTTTTATGGATAGTACAGTATATATGGCTCAGAAAATATGGTATCAGCCGAAAAATGATGCTTGAAAATTCAAGGAGCGTGGATCCGAGGCTTGCGGGAAGCTTAGGCGATCTTAACAGTCTTGGCAGCAGTTTAGGCGCACTTGCGGGGATATCAGTAGTCCTTTCAGAGCTTTTTATAATTAACGGAGGCGTGTTCAGCAGCGGAGATATTGTTGTTCCAATTTGTGAAAACGTTGCCAAAGCGCTCTGTATCGGTTCAATGATATCTGTTACTACCTCAAGACCTTCACTAAGATGTTCTCTCTATATAATCACCGGAAGAAGCACCGGCGCAAGAGGAAATGAGCTTCTCAAAAAGACCTGCCGTGCTTCAAGCAGCAATGAGCTGATGAAAAGGCTTAGGAAAATGTCATGTGTGAGGACTTGCGCCGCAATAGTTATCGCACTTACGATCGTAATGTCTGCGCTCAGCGGAGCAGGCTCAGTGTTTACCTGCGCTCGGACTGCTTTTCTGAGTATGCTTGCAGTAGGGCTTTCGGGCTGCTGTTCAAAAGGCAGGGATGAAAAACTATCTGAGGAAAAGATACCCCTGTTTGATAAGGAAAGCAAAAATAAGTGTGTGTATAACAGCATTTTCTTTTTATCGATCGTCTTCTTTTTTATCTATTCTTTACCCTTCAGAAGCGTGTTTACCGATTATACTCCAAGGTATAATTTTGAGTCGGGGGATATAGTATCAGAAAGCGCAGAAATATTCAGTATTCCCGTTTTGGGTGAAGAAAGTGCTGCATTGTTAAACGGATTGTTCATTGCTTCGGCGCTTATGATAACTGTGATCTCGGGAGCGTATGCCCTTTCAGCGGGATTTTCATCTGTTTCACAGATATCCTCGGAGCTGATCGGAGCAGCAATTTCCATTGCAGCAGCAGTGTGCTTTGGATTGATCGACAGAGCAGCTGCACTGGACCCCGTTCAGTATCTGGTTGCGGTAAGTGTGGCTTGTCTGCTGATAGTTCTTAATATGATAGCTTATCTTATAGATAAGCGGCGCAGACAGGATCCCGTCTGATATCAATGTTCTGAAAAGAGATATATATATCAAATAACTAAATGCCGCGGTTTTCTGCGGCATTTTTGTATACCGAAAAATTATTATCGAAAATCAATAAAAAACTATTGACAAGCGTGATATGATGTGCTATAATCATTTCAGTGAATGGATTGCATACCCAAAAACATAACTGAAAGGCGGTCAAAGCATATGAAAAATGAAAACAGATCATTAAAACTCACATCAATACTTATCAAAACAGCGATAGTGCTTTGCGTGGGAGCATTGTTTGCTATGCCCTATGCAGCTGAAATCTATCAGCAGGTGTCCTTTATGAACGATGATGTTACCGTTCCGCTGCTCATAACTTTTTACTCCTGCGCAGCAGTGGGCTTTGTAATACTTTTCGTCCTTGACAGGCTTGTGGAAAATATCAGAAAGGGCGAGGTGTTTGTCAGCAAAAATATCAAGCTCCTGCGGATCCTTTCCTACTGCTGCTTTGTAATTGCAGTTATCACGCTTATCTTTGCCCGACTGAGGATAATCGTGTTTGTCATAACCTTTGCGGCAGCGTTTATCGGGCTTATTCTTCGTGTCATCAAGAACTGCTTCGAGGAAGCGGTCAAGCTTCGTGAGGAAAATGACTTTACGATATGAGCTGATAAACCCGATGGAAAGGAAGAGTATCTTATGAAAATAATTGTTAACCTTGATGTAGTTATGGCAAAAAGGAAGATCGGCTCGGGAGAGCTTGCGGAAAAGATCGGCATAACTCAGGCAAATCTGTCCATTCTGAAAACAGGAAAGGCAAAGGCAGTGCGCTTTTCAACCTTAGAAAAGCTGTGCGACGTCCTTGACTGTCAGCCGGGAGATATCCTTGAATTTTCAAGGGAGGAGGGGGATAATAATGAATGAAGCAGGCTGTTTTTCATACGATCCTCCCGTTTCCGAGCATATAGATGACAGATTTACAAAGCGTGAGAGGATTTTTGCCTTCACAGCAGCAGCTATGGGTTTTTTGTTCATAAAGCTTTCGGCTGCACCGCTTATGACCTGTTCACGAATGGGACTTGGAACATCGGTATTTCTCATGCTTGCGCTGATTTTCACGCTTTCCTTTGAAAAGGGCAGAAAAATAACGCCTGCAAAGGCGCTTCGTTTGGTTATGTATGTGCTGTTTTCGGCAAATATATTCATAAGTGCAAACCTGCTTATCCGCTGGCTTTGCCTGATATTTGCCCTGCTGATACTTGTTTACGGCTGCCTTGCTGATACGGACAGCAGATTTGAAAGGATACGCAGGCTATTTCCCATAGATATATTTGCAGCAGTATTCCGTCCGTTTTCTGATATGAACGCTTGTCCCGCAGCAATAAAGTCTGCAGCGGATAAAAACAAAGCGGGAAAAGCGTTAAAAAATGCACTGCTCGGTCTTGCCATAGCTCTTCCGTCCACAATTGCAGCAGGAGTTTTGCTTATGAGCGCAGACAGCGGATTTGCATCAATACTCACATCATTTACTGATGGAGGAATGCAGTCGCTTTTAATATTTGCGGTCCAGCTTGTCCTTTGTTTGCCTGTGGGATTTTACATCTTCGCCCTCTGCCATGCCCCCAAGGAAAACACTGATTACAGTGATGAAAGCTGCTATGAAAAAATAGCTTCGGTGAGATTCGTTCCGTCGGGAGCAGCAGCGTTTTCCGCAGTTCCTCTCTGTGTGCTCTATGTGATATTTTTCTTTTCGCAAGCTTCCTATTTCCTGTCCTCATTCGCATCAAAGCTGCCTTCGGATATGGCAAGCTATTCGGAATATGCAAGACGGGGATTTTTCGAGCTGTGCCTTGTGTCGCTGATAAATCTTGCGGTAATCATAGCCATAAATCTGTTTGCAAAATACTGCGAGGACGGCAGCAGACCTGTTTTTCTGAAGGCGATGAGCTGTATTCTCTGCATATTCACCATTCTTCTGATAGTCACCGCCGTCAGTAAAATGGGGATGTACATAAACGTCTACGGACTCACCAGGCTGAGATTTTATACTACATGGTTCATGCTTCTGCTGGGAGTAATGTTCATTGGGATAATAATATCAATGCTATCTCCGAAATTCAACCTGTCAAAATTCGCCGTAACATCCTTTACGGTAATGTTTTCGGCGCTGAGCTTTTCAAACGCCGACAGACTTATAGCCGAGTATAACGTGAGCAGATATATAAACGGAACACTTCCCACCGCAGATATAACCATGTTCAGAGAGCTTTCCGCAGACGCAGTACCCGCCTCCGAAAAGCTCAGGGGACGGTTATCTCCCGAAGAAGAGCTTGAGCTTGTTGAAATAATATCTGAAAAACTAAAAAAAGCAAGGTATGCAGATATGCGGACTGTAACACTAAGCGAAATGACCGCAGAAAAATATGCTCACCTATAATTACAGATGAAATCTTCTCTCAATTTCTTCCTTTGTGGTTTTACCTCGGAATAGGAAAAGTGCCGCCATAAAAATAATGCTTATGCAGGTGCAGATGACCGAAGGATATGTTATTTTTGTAAGCCCCGCAATAAGGCAGATAAGGGGGAGGAAGCCATAAAATCCGCCGATGATAAGATAAAGCAGATATTCGCCCGATTTCATTTTCAGCACCTTTGCAATAATGAAAATGGAGATCACCGAGCAAATACTTGCGCAGGGCAGAACAAAATCCACCGACCAGCCCCGCCAGCCCGTAAACCTGTCCCAGATAACCGATAGAGCAGTTATGAGAATAAGCTCCCAAGTGATATTTTTTAAAATCCTTCTGCGGTAGGTAATGCCCACAGAGGTAGTGAGCCAAGCGCAGATGATACCGCCGATGCAGATGAGAGACCATGTTATCCGTCCCGAAATAATATAATCCGTTCCGATGCATACAGCCGCAGCGGAAATGGAGATAAAAGCAATGAGCTTTAAGAGAAAGTCGCTTCCGAAGCGGCTTTCTGTTATTTTGGGGTACATTTCAGGCTCAGGCTCGCCCGACAGCTCTCCCTGACAAAGAGGGCAGCGCTCCTTGTCGCCGTCAACATTTACTTTGCATTTTCTGCACTGCTGCATTCTTCCGCCTCCTCCTTAGAATCTCTTTCGGCGTATGAATCATTGCTCCTAATGGTAACTTCAATTCCCTGAGACGTAAGCGCGCGGAAAAAATTCCGCTGAACATCGGTAGAAGCATAGCAGGAGGTTATTCCCATCTGCAAAACATCGTTAAAGGAGCAGATATTAAGCTGAATATTTCCCGTGCTTACAAAAACGGAAAAGCTCTTGATAAGCTCGTCAAACTGCTGCGGCATCTGAATACGACCCACGTTTGAGATGACCGAGGTCTCACCCTTAACAGTGATGTGCCGAGCAATTCTCAGAACACGGTTTTTAAGGGGCAGGGGAGCGATACGCACAAAGGGATTGTGCTCAAGAGCAGCAAGACTGTTCATTCTCACCGCCAGCTTTTCCTTAGTGAGCTGCTCCTTGAACTGCCTGTCCACGCAGGAGATTATGTCCTCCAGTGAGCCGTCCTGACGGAAAAAATCATATTTTACAGATATCATTCCGAAAAAGTTTTTTGCAGTCTCAGAGGGGAAAAATTGCCTCAGATTAACGGGAATATTTATCACCACAGGCTTTTTTCTGCTCTGAACGGACATTTCCATGCTCAGAGCCTTGATGTAAAGCGCTGTGAGAAAAACGGTGAGAGTGGTCTTGTTATTATGAGCCGCAGCAATAACGCTTTTAACGGAAGCGAAGCCTTCAATGACAGAAAGCCTGTTGTTCTCAAGCCTTTCGCATTTTAACCTGAACGCTTTTATCCTTTTGGTGCGAGGCTTTTTAATGCTCTTGTCGTAATATTTGGAAAAGCTGTCGGAGTTTTTCTGAGAAAACGAAGCGTCATTATCCAGAACAGGCAGCTCGCCCTCAAAAAGCTCGGCATATCTGTAAATAAGATATCTGTAAACAATGGTTTTCAGAAACATGATAGCCCCTGTACCATCGGCAATAACATGGAAAACCTCAAGATTTATCCTGCTTCGGTGATAGGTGATACGGTATAGCAGAGAGCGTGCGTCCTCTTCGTAAATGGCAGCGCAGACATGATCGTTTTCCTCGGTAACGACAGGCTTCAAATCGCAGTTTTCCAGATAATACCAGAAAAGACCCTTTTTCATTATCATATTGAAGGTGGGATAGCTTTCAGCAGCTCTGTCAGCAGCTTTCTGTAAAAGCTCGGGATCAATATCATCATTCAGTTCGCAGGAAAATCGGAAAACACGGGTATCGGATTTTTCCACAGTAGAGGGAAATATCTTGGCAGCGTTGTCGAGACGGCTCCAGGAAGTATGCTTTTCACGTCTCAAAAAAATTCCTCCTTTCCTCAGTCAGTAAGGCGCAGAAAATACATAATCATGCTGACAGCCTTGCGGGCATGGGGATTAAACTGCAGATCGGAAGCAAAGAAACCGTGATATGCTTTTTTTATGCGGAAAGCCATAACTCTGCAGCCGCTTTTGAAAAGCTTTTTTCCGAAAGCCTCGCCCTCGTCTCTCAGAGGACATCTTTCTGCGGTGATAATAAGTGTGTCGGGCATACCATTCAGGCTTTTTGCCTTAATGGGAGCAGCATAAGGATTGTATTTTTCCTCAGGTCTGTTCAGATAAAGCTCAAGATAGCCTCTCATTCTTTCAGCAGTGAGAATACAGCCCCTGCCGTTTTCACGGAATGAAGGATAAGGCGAATCCTCACCGAATTCGCAGTCAGTGGCAGGATAGATAAGTATCTGTCTGCGTATGCGGAAAGAACCCCTGTCACGAGCCATCAGGGACACAGCCGCAGCTAAATTGCCTCCCGCACTGTCACCCGCAAGGATAATATCATTTGAAGAAACGCCTCTTCTCACCGCATATCTGAAAATTCCTTTTGCAGCCTCATAGCAGTCATTAAGACCAGCGGGAAATTTGTGTTCGGGAGCAAGACGGTAATTCACCGAAACAACATAGCTGCCCGTTATCATAGAAAGCTGACGGCAAACCTTGTGATACCTGTCAATATCATCAATGACCCAGCCTCCGCCGTGGAAAAATATAATGACTCTTTTTTTGGGGCTGAGGACAGAGGGAGGATATATGCGCACAGGGATAGCTCTCCCGTCACGGGCAATGATATCCCTGTCGTAATGCCCATCCTTAGCAGTAGCGGCAGTTCGCACCAGCAGATGGATAAGCTCCCGATGAACCCTGTAAACCTTTCGGATATCGGGAGGGTCTATCAATCTGATAATATTATCAAAAAAGCTTAACATTCAAATCAAAGCCTTTCAAAATTTCTTATCTCTATTATACTATAAATTTTTCATCAGGTCAATCGTAATATGCAGAATCATGGAGAAATGACGAAAAATTCACAAGGAAGAAAAAAATCCGCCGAATGAATTTCATACGGCGGATCCTGAGCAAAAAGAATCATCCCTTTGGAGTAAAAACGCTGAGACTCAGCTTGAGTCTGACCATATCCTTGTATTCGGGCTTGACCAGATAATAAACATAGCTTTCGATAACATTGAGAGGGTGTATCGTCCTTCCCTCGATCTTAAAATGCTGATATCCCAGAGGAACGTACTTGTTATAAAGCGTGTCCGGAGTTACATGAGTTGAAAATTCAATAGTTTCAAGGAAATTCCTGTTAATTGCCTCACAGAGGAAAGGTTCATCCCGCTTGATATTGAGCTTCATTCCGCCCATACCTTGAAAAGCGTTGATAGTGGAGCGTTCAAGCTGCTGCTTGCCGAGAAAGCTGTAATGCTCACCGCGGCGCTTGCAGTTGGGGAAGCAGTATGGACAAACAAGGACTTCAAGTCTGCTGCGGTATTTTTCGGGTATCTGTTCAAGAGCCTCCATGTTGTTGTTCCAGTTGTAATCGAGAACCACAAGACTGTAGTCCTTTTCAAGCTCCCGAGTAAGCGGCTCCATTTCCCTTATCTGCTTGCAGGTGGAGGAGGTTATCTTGTATTTAGGATAATTTTTTCTGATGTGATCCTCAACGATCTGAGTATTGACAATAGCTTCGTTCAGCCCGTTATCAGCAAGCTCCATAAGGCGGTTGCAGAACCTGTCGCTCATATGCTCTTCGGTAAGATGAGGATTAGTGAACGTGAAACGGCAGGGGATACCTCGGGAATTGAACATATCAAGAATCTTTTTGATCATATCCTCGGAAGCAAAGCCGTTGATATTTCTTCCGCCGTTCCATATCGCAGGAGGAAAGCAGCCGTAAACGGAAGCGATCTCCACGCCGTCATAGAAATATTCGGGATTGCTTTTTATCATATCAATAAGAGCAAGATTCAAAGGACCGTGGGACCAGAAATCGGGGAGATGGAATTTAACGCTCATGAAAAAATACTCCTTAAAAAAGATTATCTTGATTCTATTTTAACATTCTCATGCGGTTTTGTCAAGCACAGAAAGTTTATCCGATAACAAGCGAGGCTTTTCGTGCAGGAGAGCAATTCTCACAGTAATACCGTTCAGCGGGGAAATAACGGGAATTGTATTTTTCAGCTATCTGCTCCTTGTCACCGATATACCCGTCTCTTTCAAGAACTCTTTTCAGCCTTATTTCTTCGGGAACGTCAATAAAGATCATATGATCGAATAAATTCTCAAGCTCTTCTCTCTGTAAAAAAATCCCCTCAATAATAACAATGCTTCCCACAGGTATATCCGTATCGGCAAGAATATATGAATCATTGTCCTTGTCATAAAGCTCAATTTTCTTGTGAAAAGGTGCACCGCTCCTTATGGGCTTGATAATTTCGTCAATAAGATAATCATACCGCCACTGAAGATAATAATAGCATTCCCATTCAGCCATCCTGTCGCTGTACCTCACAGCTCTCGGGTGAATAAAATCATCAATGTGGAGAATGGTGATATGAACTCCGTCCTCGGAAAAAATGCGGCAAATTTCTTCCGAAACAGTGCTTTTTCCCGCACCTCCAAGCCCGTCAATTCCGATAATAACAGTGCGTTCGGGGTCATACAGCTTTTTAATTTCATCGGCAATAAAATTTCTGTCCATAGCCTGCCCTCTGTTATCTGTAATATTTTTCCAAAAGCTCCTTAACGGGAATACCGTCAATGCTCATGCCCGAGATCTGACAGGAGCTGATAGAAAGCCCCTCAAGATTGCAGTTTTCGAGCACAGCGCCCGACAGATCGCAGCCCTTTATTGAAATATCGTTCATACCCACGCTTTCAAGTCTGCCTCTCTGAATGTCGCCGTTAGTCATTCTGAGACCCGACAGAGAAATGTCGCTGAAAGAGGAATTTGCCATATTTCCGTTTTCAATGGAAGTATCCTCAAGCATAACGTTTTGCAGCTGAGCGGAGATCATATTGCAGCCGCTGACAGTTATCTCGGAAAGATCGCAGTCAACAGCGGAAACAGCAGTAAAATTTGAGCCTGTGATGTTGGAATAGGAAAAGTCGCAGTCACGGCAAATGTCGATTTTTTCGTTTTCAAGTATCATTAGTTTTCCTCCTATTTTTTTCTGATTTTATCCATTAGTCTGCAAAGCGCCCTGCTGAAAATATCAGCCGCCTCTTTGTCGTTTACAGCCTCTGCGGCGGAAATATGCTTGTTGAGACAATCAACACTCATATCATCGGGAAATTTCACCGAGAAATAACGCCATTCATCCCAAATGCTTTCCGCTTTTTCGGGCATAGCGCATACAAGCTCAGCAGCAAACTCAAAATAATTCCGTCCAAGACCGCATTCGTTCCATTCGGAGACTCTGAAAAGGTATTCTCTTGCCCTGCCCATAGCGATGTAAGCCTTATCGTATTCGCCGATGTCAATATATGCTCTGATAAGATTGGAAAATGCCGAAGAAACTGCCCAAGGATCCTCACGTTCAAGCTCTGTATCCGCCACAGCCTCATAATAGGGGAGATTTTTCTGCTTTCGCCCCAGAAAATTGTTAATGCATATCAGCATTTTGTAATCGGATTCCGTAAGCGGCGGATTATCCTCTGTATATTTATCCGCAAGCTCTCCCGCTTCGTCAAACAGTCCCAGATCGGTAAGAAAATAAATGCAGTCGATGGAGGACAGCTCATCTATGCTTTCCGACAGGATTTTTATGCAGCTGTCAGGCTCATAGCCGCAGAAGGTGTCAAAATTAGCGTCCTTAGCCTGCCCAAATAACCCGTCATATCTGCCATCATCATTATAACGATAGAGCAAAGCGGTAAGTATCGTAAGCCCGTCCCCGAAGCCCTGAAAGGAATCCTGTCTGAGGGCAGCGATCTCCTCCTTCAAAAGCATGGCAATAAGCTCCTCAGCATTGTCGGGCAGCACGTCCTGCCACATGAGGAAACGAGCAAGCAGCAAACGATTTTTGCCATTTATATCGAAAATCCCGCCGCCATCATAATTTCCGCTCATATCGCAGCGAACCTGAGAGAGATCCCCCTTTTCGATCTGTTCAAGCAGCTCCGCCCCTTTTGAAACAGCCTTCCGTACAGCATTACGATAGTAATTTTCGTCCATATTAACCCCTCATGTAATAAGAAAAAACGGGACGAAGCAGGCGCTCCGTCCCGAAAGAAAGCAATAGATTACTTTTCAGCGATAACATCAACGCCGGGAAGAACCTTGCCCTCGAGATATTCGAGAGAAGCACCGCCGCCTGTGGAGATGTGGGACATCTTGTCAGCGAAGCCCAGCTGCATAACAGCCGCAGCGGAATCGCCGCCGCCGATGATAGTAGTAGCGTCAGTCTCAGCAAGAGCCTTAGCAACAGCAATAGTGCCCTTAGCAAGAACAGGATTCTCGAAAACGCCCATAGGACCGTTCCAAACAACAGTCTTAGCGGACTTTACAGCCTCAGCGAAAAGCTCCATAGTCTTAGTGCCGATATCGAGACCC
>JAGBFZ010000111.1 GCA_018110855.1 Oscillospiraceae bacterium | reverse complement strand
GCAAAGGAAACGCTTCCCACACGTCCGCAGTACATGAGCAGTATTATGACCATTCTTGAAAAGGGAACGAGATCCCGTGTAATGCCCGTAGTCATGCCCACAGTGTTGATAGCGGAAAATCCCTCAAAAATAACATCCTTAAGGGGCAGCTCAGGCTGAGCGGCACTTATGCACAGAATACCCGAGAAAACGATGAAGAGATTGACCGTAATGACCGTAAGAGCCTTAGCAGTGATATCCTCCTCAAGTCTCCTGCCGAAAACATTGATATCCTCGCTGTTTTTCATGCTTGATATGGCTGCTAAAAACAGAACAAAAACAGTAACAGTTTTTACGCCGCCCGCCGTAGAACCGGGGCTTCCGCCGATGAACATATAGATTATCGTGAGAATAGTTGAAGCAGGACTTAACGCCGCAGTATCAACAGTGTTAAAGCCTGCGGTACGGGGAGTAACGGAATCGAAGAATGAATTTAGAAGAGCCTGTCCCACGCCTGCACCCGCATTAGTGTGTTCCCTTTCAAACAGGAAGAAAAGCCCCGTTCCGATAACAGTCAGACCTATGGTAAAAACCAGCGCCAGCTTGCTGTGAAGCCTGTAAGCGGAGAAATTCAGCTTGTTTTTAGAGATATCGTCCCACACAGAGAAGCCGATACCTCCGATAAGCACCAGCATACATATAGTAATGCAGATAACAGGATCGGAAGCAAATTCGCAAAGAGAGGAATACTCGCCGTACTTGCCGTTTAAATCGAAGCCCGCATTGCAGAAAGCCGATATGGACATAAATACAGCATTCCCGATACCCTCAGCAGGACCCATTTTGGGAATAAAGCGTATCGCAAGGAGCACAGCGCCTATCCCTTCAAAAATAAACGTGCCCAAAGCCAGCTTCTTAGCCATTCTGACAATTCCCGCCAGCTGTAAACCGTTAACGCTGTCCTGAAGAACGCTTCGTTCTTTAAGACCTATCTTTCTGCCCGTAGCTAAAGCAGCAAGGGAAATGATCGTCATAAATCCGAGACCGCCCACCTGAATGAGCAGAATAATAACGACCTGACCGAAAACAGACCATTGGGTGTATGTGTCAAAAACCGCAAGCCCCGTAACGCAGGTAGCGGAGGCAGCGGTAAACATAGCGTCAAGAAAACGGGGAGCGTCACCCTTGGAGGAAACGGGCAGCATAAGCAGCAGAGTTCCAAGGAGAATGATGACAAGATATCCGAATGCAAATATATGAGCGGAGGAAAGCCTGTTCATTCTGAGCTTTCCGCTTTTCTTACTAAAAATTTCCGAGAAATTTTTCATAGCGTGTCCTTTCAAAAGCTGTGTACAGATATATTTTATCACAGAGGACGTTTTTTGTCAATTATAATTTCACACTTTTAATGTATAATATGGTTATAAAAAAGGGATAAGGAGCGTGAAAAAACTATGATACCCCTTGAAATAGAAAGAAAATTTCTCATAAGGCAGACCCCCATCCTTTTCGGAGAATGTACGGAAAAAACCGATATAGAGCAGATATATCTTGTAAAGAAAGACCCCGAAGTACAAAGACGTGTGCGCTCCATGACAAAAAACGGGAACACAAAATATTATTATACCGAAAAGCGTTTTATATCAGCATCGGTGCGTGAGGAAAACGAGCGGGAAATAACGAAAGAGGAGTATGAAAAGCTGCGCAAGGAAGCGGCTCCCGAACTTGTGCCCATAATTAAGACAAGGCATATCCTCATTTACGATTCGCAGCGCTTTGAAATAGACAGCTATCCATTCTCCGACGAATATGCGTCCATGGAGCTTGAGCTTGCGGAGGAATCTCAGGAAATAAAATTCCCCCCCTTCGCAGATATCATCAGGGAGGTCACAGGAGATAAGCGCTATTCAAACGCAGCTCTTGCCCAAAATAACAGCTTCCCCGAGCAGTGTGACGAATAAAAAGCGTCGGAAAAATGACAAAGGACTTAACAAAAGGCAGTGTAACAAAAACAATGCTGCTGTTTGCCTGCCCGATGATACTCGGGAATCTGCTTCAGCAGTGCTATAATATAACCGATTCGCTTATTGTTGGAAGATATATAGGCTCGGGCGCACTCGCCGCAGTAGGGTCAGCCTATACCCTCATGACCTTCATAACCTCGGTAATAATCGGACTGTGCATGGGGAGCGGAACAGTTTTTTCGGTGTGGTTCGGCAGAAATGAAAAAACACAGCTTAAAAACAGCATAGCCGTGTCGTTCCTGTTCATCGCAGCAGTCACCCTGATAATAAACCTTGTGATATTTGCAGCGATAGATATCATACTTGACGCAATGAATGTCCCTTCCGAAATATATGGGTCAATGCGTGAATATGTCCGCCTGATCTTCTTCGGCGTGTTTTCGGTATTTCTATATAATTTCTTTGCATTTCTATTAAGGTCGGTGGGAAATTCGGCAGTGCCGCTGATTTTTCTCGGAGCAGCCGCAGCGCTGAATATCCTGCTGGATATCCTGCTTGTGGCGGTGTTCGGAGCGGGAATAAGGGGAGCAGCGCTTGCAACAGTTATCGCACAGGCAGTGTCTGGCATAGGGCTTGGGATATATGTGCTGATAAAGGAACCGGAGCTTTGCCCGAAGGTAATGGGACTGAGCATTTGCCGTGAAAATGTATCGGGAGTGATACGCCATTCAGCCGCCGCCTGCGTCCAGCAGTCGGTAATGAATTTCGGCATACTTATGATACAAGGGCTTGTAAACAGCTTCGGAACAGCGACCATGGCAGCATTTGCCGCAGCGGTGAAGATAGATTCCTTTGCATATATGCCTGCGCAGGAATTCAGCAGTGCCTTTTCGCTTTTTATCTCACAGAATCACGGCAGCGGAAAACGGGACAGAGTGGCGGAAGGAACGAAAAAGGCGATGATGATATCAGCCCTGTTCTGTCTTGGGGCATCAGCAGTGATATTCGTCCTTGCGCCGAGCCTTATGCAGCTGTTCGTCAAAGGGGAGGAAGCGGAGATAATAATGGCAGGCACAGTATATCTCAGAACAGAAGGCAGCTTTTATATAGGTATCGGAGTGCTGTTCCTGCTGTACGGCTTTTACAGAGGGATAGAAAAGCCCGAAATGTCGCTGATACTTACGGTATTATCCTTAGGCACAAGAGTGCTTCTGGCATATACCCTCTCGCCTATACCCTCAATCGGAGTGATGGGCATATGGTGGGCAATTCCCATAGGCTGGCTTCTTGCAGACACTGTGGGAATACTCTGCATGGGCAAATTCTATAAGCAAAGCGAAATTCAAAGCATAAAATAGACCTCCCCGACACTATTGCGCTGATGTGAATAAAGTCGACATTTGTGCATATTTTTGCGCATAAAACCCGCATAAATTCTATTTGGTATTATATACAACGGAATCATAATAGCAAGTTAAATATATTCATATCACACTCTGCAAAACAGTACGACGAATTGTCGATTATGTTCATATATGAACATAATGTATACCAACGGCAAGACTGTTTCCAAAATATGTAATCCCTATTCATTAGTCATTTTGACGAAAATTATACTTAAACGTTTCAAAAAACTAAAAAATATCAGTTTTAACAATTTTGTAATGAGAACATATTAAGAAAAAACGGGCAAAATGCAGTTCATATTTAATATCACTGCATATCCCCGCAAAAAACAACGTATATTCAAAACAAGTCAACAATAAAAGTTGACAATCGCCCTCAAAAATCAACATAATTCCAAAATATGTAAATCAAACATCTCTGAAAAGCCCCTGTTCACATTTCTGCAACATTATCCGAAAGCAGAATATCAAGCTTACCCTTGAAAAGGCGTGTAAAAAATTTCACCGAAACACCGGTAAGCAGCGCAGCAATAACAGTGCCCTCTCTCGCCCCGACTATCTTCATGTCAAAGAATAACAGCGACAGCAGCACCGAAAAGAGAACACAGGAAATGTCGAAAACCACCTTGACATTGCCGAACTCCCTTCCCGAAACGTCCGAGACCGCCTTGACAAACGCCTCACCCGAGTTCATGATAACGTCCGCAGCCACCGCCAGAGAAATGCCGAAGCCCAGTATCACCGTCCCGAGAAGCACACAGCCCAGCCTCGGAAAATAGCCCGAAACGGGTATCAGAGCAGCTATGACCATGCCGATGTCCGTAAACCACCCGAACAAAAAGGATAAGGGTATCTGTAAAAGCTGAACGGGCTTAAAGTCTCTCCTAAGCAGAGCTATCTGCCCTATAATAAGAACGCAGTTCCATATAATAAGCCAGCTGCCTAAGGACAAAGCGGAAAACCTCATGCTTAAAACGTTGGCAGGGGAGGAGATAGGGGAAACGCCCAGCTCGCCCCGCTTAGTGACAGCCACCCCCAGCGCCGAGATAAAAAGGCTTATGATAAAAAGGACATACCGCCTGAGAAGCTCTCTTCCGCTCATTTTCCTGTCCATGAATAACCCCCGAAAAAAGGGCGGTCAGCCTTCAGCCGTCCGCCCGTATGTACTTACTTAGTGTTAGTGAACTTCCACCTGAACGTGGATATGCGCTGAGCCTTGGTGTTGTCGTAGGAGATGTTGCTGCAGGCAATGCTCAGATCGTTGTACCTGTAATCGGTCCTTGCCGCCTTGGAGCCGAATAAAGCCGCAGCGCCCTTAACAGCGTCCGAACCGTAGTTTCGGGACATTACCGCACCGATCTTATGATCGTTTCGGAGAGTCTCCACGATATCCTTAGCCACAATGGGCTTGGAGTCACATACATTGTATACACCCGGATAAGAGATACCCGCCGGGCAGGTCAGTATGCCGTTAACGAAATCAACGATGTTATAAAGACAGGTAAAGGTGTAGCCATAGTCGCCATAGCCGTAAACAAAGGCGCAGCCGTCCTTGGGGTCGTAGACCTTAGCCTTGAGATTGTCAGTGAAGTCCTTTGTATAAACAGGACATACACGCATGATAACGCCCTTTGTATCAGCCTTTTTCAGTGCAGCGGAAAGAGCCTTTTCCGAGTCTGACTTGATCTTAGCGTAGATAGAGGAGGGCTTTTCGTTCATGGTCTCTCTGATAGGTTCTCTTGTTTTCTGGGGAGCGTATATCTGGTGGGTGCTTATAATGATAATATCCTCCACACCTGCGGATACAGCGGCTTTGTAAAGATATTTATCCACAGCTGCGCTTGTCTTCTCCTCTTCAGAGGAAAGCACAGCAGGAAAATCGTTATCCACAGTGCAGGCGAGGTGGATAAGAACGTTTGTCTTGTTCTTGGTCAGCAGATCGGATATAGTGTCCTTGTCAGTCACAGGGCAGCGGGTATAGCTGAGGTTATCTGCTTTTTCAAAGGGATCGTTCTCCTTATCCGTAGCGATCACGTTATATCCCTTGGAGACCAGCATTTCGGTAACTGCTTTTCCGATAAGACCTGAGGCGCCGGTTACAAGTATTGTTTTCATAAAGATTCTCCTTTCCGACGCGTATTTTTTGAAGCAGGCAAAAAGAGCATACTTCGATACTTATAATAATTATAACATATCCTTAAAAAAAATCAATAGTTTTTTTGTTTTCAATTTTTAAATTTGTACTAACAAGACGAAAAATATAAATAAACGGCTTGATATTTTTATGTATATATGATATGATAAGGGTGTTTAACGGGAATATTACGAGGTGAAAAGCATGGATATACCGTTTCCCTATTCCGATACCAACAAGAGATATCACACCCAGAGCTATTATCTGAAAAAGCGTTTTGGGTGCAAGGTGATGAAGATATCGTTAAACTGCGGCTTTACCTGTCCCAATATCGACGGTACAAAGGGAACGGGAGGCTGTACCTACTGCCTTGAGGGCAGCGGGGAGTTTGCGGGTTCTCCCGAAATGTCGGTGACTGAGCAGTTTGAAACGGTGAAAAGGGCAATGAACCGCAAATGGAGCGAGGGGCTTTATATCCCCTATTTTCAGGCGGGGACCAATACCTACTGCTCCGCAGAACGGCTCCGCTCTCTTACCGAGGAGGCTCTGAGCCTTGAAAATGTTGTGGGAATAGCCATATCCACCCGTCCCGACTGTATATCGGACGCTGTCATTGATGTTCTGACCGAGCTGAGCAGCCGCACCTATCTTACGGTGGAGCTGGGGCTTCAGACCGTTCATGACGAGACTGCGGCAAGGATAAACCGATGCCATACCTATGGGGATTTTCTCCGCTGCTGCGAACGTCTTTTTAATAAGGATATAAACGTCTGCGTCCATCTTATAAACGGACTGCCCGGAGAAAGCTTCGAGATGATGCTCGAGTCGGCATGGGAAATGGCAAAGCTGCCGCTTCACAGCATAAAGCTCCATCTCCTCCACATTCTGAGGGGGACGGTGATGGGTGAGCAGTATCTGCGAGGGGAGATAACGCCCCTTACTCTTGAGGAATACGTTCATATCGTCTGCGAGCAGATAAAGCTGTTTCCGCCCGAGCTTATAATCGGACGGGTAACTGGGGACGGCGGACGAGATGTGCTTCTCGCTCCCGAATGGAGCCTTAAAAAATTTACTGTGATGAACGAGATCGACAAGACCTTTGCCCGTGAGAACAGCTATCAGGGCATCAATTTCCGAAAATAACGGAGGTCAATATGGAAAAGGAATACAAGGGAACGCTTTTTAAGGTTATGATGACCGCTGCGTTTCTCACGGGGGCTATTGCCTATTTCTTTGCTCTTATGTATGTTTCTGAGCCTCTTTGTAAAGTGGGCTTCGGCTTTCTCGCCCTGCTTTCCCTACTTTGCGCTGCGGGAATGAACGCTGCGGATATTTCGGGGCTTGAGTATATCAGACCGTCCACAAAGCTCGCCGCTTTCTTCTTCCCCTTTTCGGTGAACGGCGGCGGGCTTTGCACCGAGATACTGCTGATGAGGGGCATGGGTACAGCCGCTTTTATCGTGCTAATTGCCGCCTGCATTATATCGGTCATATCCTCCTCGGCGCTGGTCAGAAGATATATGGAGGACGATTTTTAGCGGGTGACGACACTCTGAAAGAGTGTCAGCTCCGCGGCGAGACGTTCTATAGTTTATTAGGGCATTATACTGTCGGCTCGGTAACGGTACAAATAAACTGTCCGCAAACGCCCCGAAGCTGCTGCTTCGGGGCGTTTTGTGTGTTATTTCTGTTAGTTGGGAGCCTTTACGGTAAAGGTCACGGAAATGGTCTTTACACGCTTGTTTTCGGTGAGGGTCATTATCTGTGCGGAGCAGTCGGTCAGGTCGCCGTCTGCTGTTCTTGCTTCACCGGGAACGGAATTTACCCAGCCGTTATAGAGGTTTACTCGGGTGCAGTTTCCGTCATCGGAGCAGGTATAGCCCTTGCCTGCCATTTCGTGTGCTTCACCGTTTATAAGTATCTCGTCAATCGTATATGTATAGCCCGGGAAAAGAGTCTCGCCGTTTGATATTCCAAGTGCCGAGAACGCCACGCCCTTTGCCATGCCGCATTCGGAGAAATCAAGGCTTACGGTATATGTACCCTCGCCCGTTATCTGAACGTTTTCTGCCTTGACCCCTGTGGTGCAGTTGGTGGGGTCGTATACATCGCCCACGCTGTATGAAATGCCATAGTCGCTTGCTGCGTACATTATCCATGCTATTGCCATATCATCGGCGGGGGGCAGGTCGATATTCTCTATCTGCTCCTCGGCGGATTTAAGCTTTGCTTCCTCTATTCTTGCCTTTGCTTCGGCTTTTACCGCTTCAATGTCCTTATCCTTTTCGTTTTCGTATCTGCGGGAGGAGAAGATCTGCGCAAGAGTCTCATCGGAAGTGGTGTTCGATATTCTCTTGTAGAAATTGCTGCAGTCCCACAGCACGGGGCAGAAATCGTAAAGGTCGCAGTTATCAAGAAGATTGGAATAGAATTTATCCGTATCGGGCTTTATGCCGCCGTTCTTCTTCATTACGGCGTATTCGCCTATTACTACGCCATAGCCCTGCTCGGAGAATTTACTGAGCTTCTCGAACAGTCCATTCTGCTCGTCAAAGTCTGTGGGAGAGCCCCAGTGGTCTACGCTTTCGGTGCCGCAGTAGTCCCATGGAGTATAGTAATGCACCGAGAGAAGGAGCTTGCTGTCTGCGGTATCCTCGGGCATTTTAAAGCGGTCGTCGCAGGTGAGGGCTATATCCG
>JAGBFZ010000110.1 GCA_018110855.1 Oscillospiraceae bacterium | reverse complement strand
GTGCATGGGAGCGCCTTGTACTACTCTTGTAAAAAAAGGGGACGAGGTCACAGTAGGAATGAAAATAGGGGATTCGGAAAAGCCAATGTCCGTACCCGTCCATTCTCCCGCCTCGGGAAAGGTAGCAGAAATAACCGATTGGCGAATGTCCAACGGAGCCAGCTGCAAAGCAGTTGTCATTGAAACGGATGGACTTCAGACTGTCTCTGCCGATGTAAAGCCCCCGATAATCACCGACAGAAAGAGCTTTCTTGCAGCCGTCAGAGAAAGCGGCTGCTGCGGACTTGGCGGAGCAGGCTTTCCCACACATATAAAGCTGAGCTTTGACCCTGAAAAAACTCCCATTGATACACTTCTTATCAACGGAGCCGAATGTGAGCCGTATATAACCTCTGACTATCGGGAATTTGTCGAGGCACCGGAGGACGTTATTGACGGTATTTCGTATATAATGAAAATGCTGGATATACCATTCTGCAAGATAGGTATAGAAGCAAATAAGCCCGCAGCCATTGCAGAAATGAAAAAGCGAACAGCCGACAATCCGAATATTGAAGTGGTGACTCTTCCGTCAGCATATCCGCAGGGTGCAGAAAAGGTGCTTATCTTCACAGCCACAGGAAGAATAGTAGCCGAGGGTGAACTTCCCGCTCATCAGGGTGTAATCGTGATGAACGTATCGACCGTATCGTTCCTGATAAAATATATCCGCACAGGAATGCCCCTTGTAAGCAGGCGGCTCACTATTGACGGAGACGCAGTAACGAAAAACAGCGGAAATTACCGTGTGCTTGTAGGAACACCCGCCTCCGAGCTTCTTGAATACTGCGGAGCGACCGAGTATAACAAGGTCCTCTACGGCGGACCGATGATGGGAATGGCTCTCGACAATGCCGACCGCCCCGTGATCAAGGTAAATAATGCTATTCTTGCATTTAAAAATATCCCCGAAACAAAAACCACATCCTGTATCCGCTGCGGAAGATGCGTCAGAGCCTGTCCCGTAGATCTTATGCCCGTAAGCCTTGAAAGCGCATATGACAGGGGAGATACCGCAGATCTTGAGCGGCTGAAGGTCAGACTTTGCATAAACTGCGGCTGCTGTACATTTGTCTGTCCCGCAAACAGACATCTTGCAGAGAAAAATCAGCTTGCCAAAGGGCTTCTGATGAAAGCCGCAAAACGAAGCTGAGCAATCACATTGAAAGGAACTGATGATCGTGAGCCTGAACGTGTCTCCCTCACCCCATATCCACGATAATATCTCCACCCGAAAAATAATGCTCATGGTGATAATCGCATTAATGCCCGCCTGTATAGCGGGAGTAATAATTTTCGGACCCATGGCGCTTGTTAATCTTGCAGTCTGCACCGTATCCTCCGTATTTTTTGAGTATATCCTGAGACGGATAATGAAAAAGCCCCAGACAATTTCCGACCTGTCTGCGGCGGTAACAGGACTGCTTCTGGGAATGAATCTTCCCCCCGAAATAAACCCGCTTTTCGGAGTAATAGGCTCCTTTGTGGCAATTGGCATAACAAAGCAGCTTTTCGGAGGAATAGGACAGAACTTTGCAAATCCCGCCATTGTGGGAAGAATAGTCCTTATGCTCTCATTCACAGGGCATATGTCTCGCTGGAGCGCACCATTTTACTATAAAAATACCGCTGATGCAGTGACCACAGCAACGCCGCTTGTAACCAAGGATGCCGATTATCTTTCCCTGTTTCTCGGAACAACAGGTGGCTGCATCGGTGAGACCTGCGCCCTTGCCCTCATCATAGGCGGGCTTTTTCTGATGTTCACAAGAATAATCACCCCTCACGCCCCCTTTGCATTTATCGGAACAGTGGCACTCCTCACATTCCTTGCAGGGGACGACCCGCTTTATGCAATTCTCTCGGGCGGACTTATGCTTGGCGCATTCTTTATGGCAACCGACTATGCCACCACACCGCTCACAGGTAAAGGCAAGCTGATTTTCGGTATCGGCTGCGGAGTACTTACCTTTGCAATAAGAAAATTCGGCAGCTATCCCGAGGGCGTGTCCTTCTCAATACTTCTGATGAACCTCCTTGTTCCCTATATCGACAGATTATGTGAGCTTAAACCAGTAGGAGCAAAAAAAGCTCAAAAGGAGGGCGCAAAGGTATGACAATGAAAGAAAAGCTGATGCCACCCATCGTCCTCACACTTATCTGTGTTATTTCCTCAGCCCTTTTAGTCTTTGCCTATAACCTCACCTATGTTGATACCACAGGAATAATAACCGATAAGCTTTCAGCAGGACTTACCGAGCTTTACGGCACTTCCGAGGGCTTTAAAATGCTGCTTAATGATGACGGAACAGTCAGAACCTATGACGGAGTTACTTCCATAATTGACAACGGCAGCGGCAAAACCGCCTTTGAAATAACCGCAGACGGTTATTCCAAAGGGGGACTTCACCTGCTTGTGGGCTTTGACGAAAGCGGAGCAGTCTGCGGAATATCCGTTCTAACAATCGGTGAGACTCCGGGACTCGGCACAAAGGTGCAGGACAGTGCATATCTTGACCGTTTCAAGGGAATAACCTCACCCGATTTTCAGGTTGACGGCATAACAGGTGCTACCTATTCCTCAAAGGGAATGAACAAGGCGGTTGAAACAGCCGTAAAAGCGTACTCTCAGCTAAAGGAGGAAAAGGTCAATGGCTGAAAATAACAACCTCAAAGAGCTGACAAAGGGCATAATCAAGGAAAACCCCACACTTGTTACGCTGCTTGGAATGTGTCCCACTCTTGCAGTTACTACCATGGCTGAAAACGGACTTGGAATGGGCATTGCAACCACATTCGTGCTTGTCTGCTCAAACGCCGTAATATCACTTCTGAAAAATGTTATCCCCAAAGCAGTCAGACTGCCATGCTTTATCGTGATAATCGCAAGCTTCGTAACGCTGATCGAATTTCTCATGAAGGGCTATGTTCCCGCGCTTTATGACAGTCTGGGACTTTTTCTCTCACTTATCACCGTAAACTGCATAATCCTCGGAAGAGCGGAAGCATTCGCTTCAAAGAATAAGCTTATCCCTTCAATACTTGACGGACTTGGAATGGGAATAGGCTTCACCCTTGCACTTTTCCTCAT
>JAGBFZ010000015.1 GCA_018110855.1 Oscillospiraceae bacterium | reverse complement strand
TCCTTTGAAAGCATATGCACCTCGTCGATGATGTAAACCTTGTATCTGCATCTCTCGGGTGTGTATTCCGCAGCCTCTCTCAGCTCTCGCGCGTCATTGACGGAGTTGTTGGAAGCGGCGTCTATCTCAATAATATCGGAAAGAGCGAAATTATCAGCGTCCCGACAGATGTCACATTCACCGCAGGGACTTCCGTTTACGGGATGCTCGCAGTTCAGAGCCTTTGCAAAGATACGGGCGCAGGTGGTCTTGCCCGTGCCTCGGGAGCCTGTGAACAGGTAAGCATGAGCAGTCCTTCCGCTCATGATCTGATTTTTCAGCGCAGCAGTAATGTGGGGCTGAGAAATAACGTCCTCAAATGTGGCGGGACGGTATTTTCTGTAAAGTGCCTGATACATAAGCTCCTCCTTTCACGGTAATAAGCAGAGATCACTTCTCCGCCGTTCTGTGATAACGTTTTTTCAGATGCTCCTCAAAGAAATTCTTTGGATATCCGTTTGCCTCGCATATATCGGCGCAGTATTCCCTGTAGCCCTCAGTATCGGTAATCCTTGCAATAAGGGCAAGGCGGTATCTTTCGCAGGCATCGTCCTCTTTGCCCTCAAGAAGATCGGCAAGAGCAAGTCCGCCCTGAGCGGTAATGGGATCGTATCCCATTTCAACAGCCTTGTCAAACGCCTGTCTGCTGTGAGCGGGATCGTTGGCTGAAAGGTACATTTTGCCCATCTCGTTGTATAAAAATGGAAACATTTCCCTCTCCTCGGCAATGGGAAGAAGCCGTTCATAGACCTCTGCTGCTGAGGAATAGCTTGCGGACATATTGAAGCTCCGTGCAGCCATAAGCAGTGCCTCGGGGACATGAACTCCGTTGTCTGCGGCAATTATAGCCTGATGAGCGGCATTTGTGGAATATCCCAGACGATTGTAGCATATTGCGGTATAAAAGGCAAGCACGCCCTTTTCCCTGTCGGAAAGAGGCATATCGCAAAGCTCCCTGAAGCATTCGAGAGCGTCCTCATTGGAATCATTGCGGAAAAGCTCAAAGCCCTCAAAAAAGAGTTTTTTCTTTCTGCCTGACGAAAATGCTTTCCCGATGACCTCCCTGTCGTAATCGGAAACAAAATCGGACTTTGAGCCCGGAACGAACAGCGATAATACTTCGGGTATCAGAGCTGCTGCGGAAAGGCAGATTATCGCAACGCCTGTGATAACAAACTCGGAGTAACCTTCGGAATTACCGGCAACGATAAGCAGTACTGCAAGTAACAGAACAATCAGATGTGCTTTGGGAGCAGATATTTTAAAAGCATCCCAAAATCGGGACAAAAACGATTTTTTCACTAAAGCATTACAACTCCTAAGGTGTAAATAAAAAATCCGATACATAGGTGTGCAGGCTTGCTGCGGCACACGAAACGTACCGCTTAATGCTGCTCGGTTCCCCGCCTGACATGGTTCACGGTGTTTTGTTGCACAGGGCCCGCACACCTATATATCGGATTGCGACCATCT
>JAGBFZ010000109.1 GCA_018110855.1 Oscillospiraceae bacterium | reverse complement strand
GATATCACCGTCAAGGTTCACGGTGCTTTCGCTGTGCTCCTCCCATTCTATATCTGCGCTTGAGCCTGAGGACTGGGAAAGAGCGTTAACTGCGTCCACGTCAAGCTCGGTGCCGCAGTATTCGCAGCTCATTTTCTGGTTTTCCGAGGAAAAAGTAAGCTCCGCTCCGCAGCATGGACACTTGAATGCTGTTATGCTCATAGGACATTATCCTCCTTTATTGAAAAATATAAAAACGGCATGTTTAAAACCTTTTTTTATTTTAACATATTTTTACTTTTAGGTCAATAGATTTTGAAAATCAGCACGTCATAAGGCGGCTTTACGATTTTTGTAAATTTAGTTATTGATTTTATTCAGTAAATGTGGTAAACTATATTTATGAGTTTTTGGCTCGGATATGAAAAAACAGCTTACATCAAATAAAAAACGGAGGAGCATATTCAGATGGACAAATCACAGTTTACCTCAAAGATCAATGAAAACCTTTTGGTTGACGGTCGTACCGATATCGGTCACGCAACTCCCCGTCAGCTTCACAATGCCGTTGCAAGAGCGGTAATGAGCGACATAATCCCCCTCTGGAACGAAACCGAGGAAAGGCACAATTCAAAGCGCAGAGCATATTACCTTTCTGCAGAGTTCCTTATGGGAAGAGCGGTTTACAACAACCTTTACTGCGCAGGACTTCTTGACGAAGCAAAGGAAATTTTCTCCGAAAACGGCATTGATATCTCCTGCCTTGAGGAGATAGAGGACGCTTCTCTCGGAAACGGCGGTCTGGGCAGACTTGCAGCCTGCTTCCTTGATTCTGCGGCAGCCTGCGATATTCCCCTCAACGGCTACGGAATCAGATACAAGTACGGACTTTTCAAGCAGTCCATCGGAAACGGCTTCCAGCAGGAATCCGCAGACCCATGGCTCGACTACGGCGACGCATGGAGCGTAAGAGCTGAGAATGACGCCGTTATCGTTGAATTTGCAGATCAGACCGTTAAGGCAGTTCCCTATGATACCCCCATCATCGGATTTGACAGAAAGGCAATAAACACTCTTCGTCTCTGGCAGGCAGAGAGCGTTAAGGGCTTTGATTTCTATAAGTTCGATAATCAGGATTACATGGGCGCTTCCGAAAGTAATGTTATGGCTGATGCTATTAATGACGTTCTCTATCCCAATGACAACACCGACAAGGGAAGACGTTTAAGACTCAAGCAGCAGTATTTCTTCGTTTCCGCTTCTGTTCAGGACGTTATCCGCCGCTATAAGGCAAAGTACGGAGATGATTTCTCTCATTTTGCAGATTGCTATGCTCTCCAGCTCAACGATACCCACCCCACAGTTGCTATCCCTGAGCTTATCAGAATCTTCATGTTCAAGGAGGGTCTGTCCTTCAAGGAAGCCTTCGATATCGTTCAGAAAACCTGCAATTATACTAATCACACAGTTCTCGGCGAGGCTCTGGAAAAGTGGAATATCGACCTGTTCAAGAGCGTTATTCCTACTGTTTACGAGATAATCCTTATGATAAACGAGCATCTCAAGAAGTATCTCAAGTCTATCGGTCAGACCGAGGAGCAGATCAATTCCAAGCGTATCGTTGACGGCGGAGTGATCTATATGCCAAGAAAGGCAATATTTGCTTCCTCTCATACAAACGGCGTTGCGGCTCTCCACACAGAGATCCTGAAAAACGATGTTCTGAAGGACTGGTATGCGATCTTCCCCGACCGTTTCCAGAACAAGACCAACGGCATTACACCCCGCCGCTGGCTTGGACTCTGCAACCCCGAGCTTTCCGCACTTATCACCGAGAAGATCGGCAGCGGATGGGAGACCGATCTTGACAGACTTGCAGAGCTTAAGAAATTTGTTGACGACAGAGCAGTTATCGACCGTTTCATGCAGATCAAGCGTGAAAAGAAGGTTCAGCTCTGCGAATATATCAAAAAGCATGAGGGAATCGACCTTTCACCCGATTTCGTATTTGATATTCAGGTAAAGCGTCTCCACGAGTACAAGAGACAGCTCCTTAATGCTTTCTCCATCATGGACCTTTATTTCCAGATCAAGGACGGCAGGCTGCCTGATCTCCAGCCCACAGTATTTATTTTCGGCGCAAAGGCTGCTCCCGCATACCGCAGAGCAAAGGGCATCATCAAGTATATCAACGAGATCGCAAAGCTCGTTAACAACGATCCCGAAACAAAGGATAAGCTCAAGGTCATCTTTGTTCAGAATTATAATGTTTCCTATGCCGAGAAGCTCATTCCCGCAGCAGATATCTCAGAGCAGATATCCACAGCAGGTCTTGAGGCTTCTGGTACAGGCAATATGAAATTCATGCTCAACGGCGCAGTTACTCTCGGCACATATGACGGCGCAAACGTTGAGATCGTGGAGGAAGCAGGCTGGGAGAACGAGTACATCTTCGGCGCAAGAGTTGAAGAGCTTGATGTTATCCGTCCCAACTACAATCCCAAGGAAAAGATTTACAACAGAAATGAGCGTGTCAAGAGAGTTATCAACACTCTCGTTGACGGTACCTTCAATGACGGAGATACGGGTATGTTCGGCGAGCTGTTCAGCTCACTTATCAACGGCGCAAGCTGGCACAAGCCCGATAACTATTTCCTTCTCACAGATCTTGAAGGCTATGTTGATACCAAGCTCCGTGCCCTTTACGATTACAAGGACAGAAACACATTCAGCAAGAAGTGCTGGATGAACATTGCCTGTGCAGGCAAGTTCTCCTCCGACAGAACTGTGAGACAGTACGCAGAGGAGCTTTGGAAGCTCTGATACAATAACTAAATTATCGGTCTGTCAGAATTGCTATGACAGACCGGAGCTTGAAGAAATTTCACTATATACAAAAACGGGTCTGCCGCAAAATACTGCGGACGACCCGTTTTCTGATGTCACTGATCTTCTCCACATCTGAGACTGTTATACTTCTCCTTTGTGATACCGCTGTTTGATATCAGAGTATTAAGATAATCTTCGCAGAACTGAGCTTTCTTTTCATTGTACCAGCATGATTCAATATATGATTCAAGGCATTCTATAAACGGATCGCTGCTGAGCTTCTCAGGACTTTCAAAGATGACAGGAAAATTTTTTATACCGTTCTGCGGGGAATCTTTATCCATTCTGAACAGCAGATCCTTATCAATATACGGAGCCTCGTGAACCCTTATCACAGCATTCGGAAAAACTTCCGAAAATAATCTGCCCCGATACTCGTCAAGTAAAACGGCAACCTCTGCATTTATATACGGTTCGCTTCCTGCCAAAGAAAAAACATGATCCTTCAGAAATCTGTCAGTTTTGCTTTTGTCGGGCTTTTTGTCAAGTATCGCTGCTGCAAAAACTGCAAAAGAAAGATTATCCGATCTATATCCGATCTTTTCAAGGAAAGACAGGAATGATATTATATTTTTGATCTCAGGTTCACGATATTCCGTAAATACGGAATACAAATAAACTTCGGGAAAATCAGTTCGTTTCATCAGCTCGCATAACGCTTCATTTTCATTTTTGAAATCCGATACATTCATATATCTTCTGCATATTTTTTTTATTGTTCTGACAGAAAAATCTGCATCACTGTAGAAAATAATTTTGTAATTATGGAATAGATTTTCCAGACCGAAAATGCGTACCGCAGCATCAGCAGCTTCAAAGATATTGTTTTTTATCCAGCTGAAGAAAAGATCGAATTTAACAGGAAGAAAAGAGAGAAAAGAGTTATTAACGGGATAGATCTCCGTTCTTTTCATAATGATCTCAGCTTCTTTGAAACGCTTGTGAAAAACCGCAAAGTCAATAAGATTTGACATATGAGGCTGCAGATTACAGAATACAAACTGAGGAAGAGAATTTAAAAAATCGCAGCTGTCATCATAAAAAACAAGCTTCTCCATGATCAATCTATGAATGGATTGAATTATATTGGTACTGCTGAAAGTCCACATTTCTTTTTCAGTGATCTCGGGAAATGCAGCTATGTTTTCAGCGATCTGACACACAAGGAAATTCAGCATTGCCGCAGGCTTTTCAAATTGATAATTGTATTTCATTAAGCTGTTAACAAGGCGTTCGATAACTCTCGAATCATTTTTTTCGATATGCGTAAGCATACGGCGGCACCGCTTAAAATCCTTTTCTTCAATCAGATTGTAATTCATTTCGGTGGGGGACTGATCGCTCATAATGATCTCTTCCTTTCGGCAGTGTACTTTGAGATATGCGAGAGAGTTGTAACGCAGCCTTTTTTTACACAAAGCTCTGCAAGTCCGCTGATAATTTCATCGGAAGGATCCTCAAGGCTGTCCAGAAGATAGATCACAGCGTCATCATTCCGTTCAATTATTTCGTTGATTACCGGGATTTTTTCCATATCGCCTTCGATAGCCGTTTTGATCGATTCAAAGGTTTTCTTCAGAGTATTGAGATCTTTGTGGAGAAAATTGCAGAAAATATCTTTGCTTGAATAGAAGTCGGGTGTGCTTTCATCAAATACGATTATGGGCTGTATAGGATGCATAAGTGTGATTTTGTCAAGACATCTCTTGTAGAAACCATCGCAGAAAACTTCGCTGGTGTAAGACAGACATGGCTTGTCAGGCAGTATTGCTTTAAGCTCTGAAAGAACATTTTCATTACATATTATCATATTCCAGAAGTTATATTCTACTTGTATGATAAGGTCCTCAAGGCCTTTGGAAGACATAACATAGCCTTTTGCAGCCAGATCGTGTAAAAATGTAATTGTCATTCGCATGATCTTTTGTTTATTTATCTTTTCATCATCAGTGTACTCAAAGATATAAGAATATATATTTCCGGAACGACTGATTTTTGTTAGAAATTCAAACATATTATATTTCTCAAACAGCCTGCAGAATACACGGTCTTTGTCAAAAGCGTTCCGGTATTCGGGGATAAAGAGATCAAACAGATACTCAATGTAATACATCAGCGAATAATTATCCGGCAAAATAATTCCCGCAGGCAGAAGATTCAGCTTGCTGAGAAGCTCATCAATGCCGATAATATCAGCTATCTCTGAAAGCTCTTCCCTGCGGTCATTTCTTATCAGATAAAAAATAACCGCATGGTCATGAAGAGCTTTTTTTAACAGGTCATGTTCTGAGAGAAACGAAATCATTAAATCAAAATACTGTCTGTTTCCGGAAAAAACAGCTGCTCTCCATAGCTTCAGAACAGCAGGGAACATATAATAGTTCGGTTCTGAGGCAAATAATTCTTTCAGTCTTTTTAGCAGATAATAAGCCGTCTTGTTTTCTTTTACCATTTCAGTAAAAATAATATCGGATAATTCTCCGAAATGCAGAGGAGAAATTGTGTCGGGCGGAATAAATGAGCAGTCCAGAATATCCTCGTTTACTTCTATGGCATGATGAAGAAGCATCGAAAATGCGGGACGCATTCCCGAGTTCATCGCAGTAATGATATCATTTTTGAACTCATCCTTGCTTCCCGCCCGCACATGAGCATCATATGAGCTGAAAAAATCATTGGAAAGATTTTTTATTATTTCTTCGTGAAAATAGAATTGATTATCCATACAGCTTCCTCAGTCCTTGTATTTAACCAGTTCCACCCATTCGGGAACAAAATCGGTATCAAAAAACGAATACGCCTGATCATCCTCTGCGGGAACAAAAAATGTGGTGCGGTACGATGGCTTTGTATCGGGGAAGGCACCGCAGGCGTCAGAGAAGAAAAACAGTCCCTTGAGCTTTTTTCCTCGGTTTTTCTTGGAGAAATTGTCAGCATATTCAAAAACGCATCTGAAATCGGTGCCGCCCCAGCCGCCGGGAGAATAATCCTGTACAAGGATCTCAGCGTCCTTTTTCGAGCGGATATTCTTTTCCATGGTGATATTTGTGTCGAAGGTCACAACGTTGATATTTACCGAGCTTCTGATATTCATCTGAG
>JAGBFZ010000108.1 GCA_018110855.1 Oscillospiraceae bacterium | reverse complement strand
CTTGACGTTCTTGCAAGGCGTGAGCTTTGGACAGCAATAAAGGCGCTTAAATCCAAAATGACCATCATTCTCACCACCCATTACCTTGACGAAGCCGAAGCCCTCTGCGACAGGATAGCCATAATGACAGGCGGCTGTCTCAGAGCAGTAGGAACTGCCGACGAGCTGAAAGCACAGGCAGGAAAGGATAATTTTGAGGACGCATTTATCGAGATCGCCGAAAGAAGCAAAGCTTCATTATAATATGAAAGGAATTACAGAAATGAGGACCGCAGTATTTTCAAAAAGAAATTTAAAGGAGCTGCTCCGTGACCCGTTAAGCTACATATTCTGCCTTGGCTTTCCCATCGTCATGCTGCTGATAATGACAATAATCAACAAGAGCATTCCCCCCGAGGCAAATATGACCGTTTTCCGTATCGACAATCTCTCGGGAGGAATAGCGGTGTTCGGACTGTCCTTTGTAATGCTTTTTGCGGCGCTGCTGCTTTCGCAGGACAGAACAGGCGCATTTCTCACCCGACTTTACGCTTCTCCCATGAAAGCCCATGAGTTTATCGGCGGATATTATCTGCCCATCGTTCTCCTTGCCGTTTTGCAGTCGCTTGTCACATTCACCGCATCTTTCATTATTGCGGCGGCGGAAAAAGTGGAAATGAACGTGGGACGTACATTTCTTGCACTGCTTTCACTTATCCCCACAGCAGTAATGTTTATAGGCTTCGGGCTTCTGTTCGGCAGTATCTTCAACAGCAATGCCGCTCCCGGAATATGTTCCATAATCATCTCCGCCGCAGGCATTTTAGGCGGCATATGGATGGACGTCGAAAGCATCGGCGGAGGACTGCAGAAGGTATGCCTCGCTCTCCCCTTCTATCATTCCGTAAGAGCCGCAAGAAGCATAATGGCAGGAGCTTCGGATAAGCTCGGAACCGACCTGCTCATTGTGGGAGCATATACCCTTGCCGCCCTGCTTCTCTCCATAGCAGCATTCCGCAAAAATATGAAAAGCGACAGCAAATAATATAATAACATTACCCATTGCACGGAACAAATAGTTTCCGTGCATTTTTTGTCCCCGTTTACAATTTAATTCACATAATAAATAAAATGAAACACTTGATTATTTTCTTTCAAAATGCTATAATGAAAATTATTTAGATGATAATAAGAACGAGGTATGAGCAGTTGATAAAGAAATGGCTGATAAAAGCACCCGATGAAAAAGCAGTAAAGGAGCTGTGCACAAAAGGAGGACTTACCTCTCTTGCCGCCAAAGCCCTTGTCTGCGCAGGGATAGACACAATGGAAAAGGCAGTTGGCTTTTTCGGACAGGATTCCGAGGAAGAAGCATTTTCCGACCCCTTCCTTATCCGTGATATGGAAAAAGCCTGCGGAATAATAAACGAAGCCGTTGACAGCGGAGAGCTTATCTGCGTCTATGGTGACTATGACTGTGACGGAGTTACCGCCACAGCCGTACTCGCAGGATACCTGACGGATATCGGCGGAAATGTGATGACATATATCAACGAGCGTTCAGAGGGCTACGGAATAAACTCTGCCGCAGTAAGAAAGCTGTCCGAGCAGGGCGTTTCCCTTATCGTCACCGTGGATAACGGCATATCCGCCATAGAAGAAGCCGCACTCTGCAAGGAGCTTGGCATCACCCTTGTCATAACCGATCACCATCAGCCGGGAAAAGAGCTGCCCGAAGCCGCCGCAGTGGTTGACCCCCACCGCCCCGACTGCCCCTCGTCCTATAAAAACTTCTGCGGCTGCGGACTTGCTTTGAAGCTCATTTCCGCCATGGAGGGCGGAGATACCGAGCAGATAATTGAGCAGTATTCCGACCTTGCCGCCATTGCCACCGTTGCAGACGTTGTACCCCTTACAGGCGAAAACAGAGATATCGTCCGCCATGGACTGCATTACCTTGAAAACACCGAAAATGAGGGACTTCGTGCCCTTATAGAAAAATCGGGGATAAAGCCGCCCTATACCTCCATGTCGGCAGCCTTTACCCTTGCCCCAAGAATAAACGCCGCAGGAAGGATAGGCTCCCCGTCGGATGCATTGAAGCTCCTGATGTCCGAATCCCCTGAGGAGGCGGAGGAATATGCCGAAAGGGTATGCGCTCTGAACTCCGAGCGCAGAAATTACGAAAATAAAATAATTAAGGATATCATAGATCAGATAAATGCGGATAATTCCCTTCTTGACAGCCGTATAATGATATTCAGGGGAACAGGCTGGCATCATGGCGTTGTGGGCATAGCCGCAGCAAGATGCGTGGAAAAATTCGGCAAGCCCGTTTTCCTCATGTCCGCAGATGAAGATGACTCCGAACTCAGAGGCTCAGCCCGCTCCATAGAGGGGCTTAACGTGTTCAAGGCACTTAGCTTCGCAGAAGAAGCCCTTGACAGATTCGGAGGACATTCGGGAGCAGGCGGTTTTTCCCTCAGTCAGGATAAATTCCCGCTTTTTAAGCAAAAGCTTCTGGAGTATGCGGATACGCAGGCAGCCGAAGGGATAACCTGTATCCCGTCAATACAGGCAAACGGAGCAGTATCCCCAGCCGAGCTTACCGTTGAAAATATAAAGGGTCTTGAAGTGCTTGAGCCTTTCGGAGAGGGAAACCCCCGTCCTGTATTTTTATTGCAGGGCTGTCGGATAGACAATATTATCTCCCTTTCAAACGGTACGCATACCAAGCTCGCCCTTTCGGGAGGAGGAACGAATCTCACTGCCCTTATGTTTGGCACAAAGCCCGAGGAATTTCCTCTTCAAAAAGGAGACGATGCAAATCTTCTCGTTACCCCCGAAATAAATAGCTATAACGGCAGGGAGACCGTCAGCCTGAGAGTATCGGATATCAGAAAAAAAGGACTGAATCAGCAGAAGCTCATAGCCGCCGAGGACGCTTATTATAAATTCAGACGGGGCGAAAGCCTTGAAAGCAGGCTCATATCCGCAATTATACCCGAAAGAGCCGACCTTGCCGCAGTTTATAAATCGGCAGGCAGGAATACATTGTCTCCCACAGGGCTTTACAGTCGTCTTGAAGCGGAAATGAACTACTGTAAATTTCTCATATGTCTTGATATATTTTCCGAAGCGGGGCTTATGGAATACGACCGCTGCGCCGAAAAAGTACATATAATCCAAGGTGCGCCCAAGGCGGACACGGAGCAGACGCCCACAATGAAGCGGCTCAGATTGCTCCAATGACATCTGCGGATAATCCACAGGAAAGGTGATCATATTTATGATGAATAAATCCGAAACGGTATATACCATAGATTCTCTTATTCAGAAAATACTTGATGACGAAAAGCAGTACGATCTGAGCAAGATAATCTCAGCCTATGAGCTTGCCGCCAAGGCTCACGCCAATCAGACCCGTTCCTCGGGAGAGCCGTATATCACCCACCCCGTAGCAGTAGCGTATATCCTGCTTGAGCTGGGAATGGATACCGACACCATCTGTGCAGCGCTTCTCCATGATGTGGTGGAGGACACCGACACCACTCTTGAGGAACTGAAAAAGCTGTTCGGACAGGATGTTGCCATGCTTGTGGACGGCGTAACAAAGCTGGGAAAGATACCCCTTTTCACCAAGGAGGAGCAGCAGGCGGAGAATGTGCGAAAGATACTTCTCGCCATGTCTCAGGATATCCGAGTAATAATCATCAAGCTCTGCGACCGTCTCCATAATATGAGAACGCTCCAGTTCCGCCCTGCAAACAAGCAGAGAAATACCGCCCTTGAGACCATGAATATCTATGCCCCCATCGCCCATCGTCTCGGAATCAGAAAAATAAAGGACGAGATCGAGGACCTGTCCTTCCGCTATCTTGACCCCTATGCCTATGCGGAGATAGAGCAGAGCCTGAAAATACGCAGCGACGAGCGTCAGGCGTTTATCAAATCCATCGAGGAGCAGATTGCAAAGAGATTTTCGGAAATGGATCTGCCCGAGCCTCAGATGTCAGGACGAGTAAAATCCGTTTACGGAATATACCGCAAGGCATTCATAAAGGGCAAGGGTCTTGACGAGGTATATGATATTTATGCCGTAAGAATAATCGTGAATACGGTAAACGAGTGCTATAACGCATTGGGAATAATCCATGATATGTTCAAACCCATCCCCAACCGCTTCAAGGATTATATCGCGACCCCCAAGGCAAATATGTATCAGTCGCTCCATACCACCGTTATCGGCAGAGAGGGAATTCCCTTCGAGGTGCAGATAAGAACGGTGGATATGAACTATACCGCCGAATACGGAATCGCCGCCCATTGGAAATATAAGGAGGGCATAAAGGGCAAGGACAAGCTGGAAAGCCGCCTTGCATGGATACGTCAGATAATCGAAGCCCAGCAGGAAACAGACGATGTTGAGGAGATCGTCCGCACCATCAAGAGCGACCTTGCTCCCGAGGACATATTTGCATTCACCCCCAAGGGAGATATCATAACCCTGCCCGCAGGAGCTACCATCATAGACTTTGCCTATGCGATACACACGCAGGTGGGCAATAAGATGAAGGGCGCCAAGGTGGACGGAAAGCTCGTCTCCCTTGACTATCAGCTCCAGACAGGCGAGATCGTGGAGATACTCACCTCCCAGTCTCCCGACCACGGACCCAACCGTGCATGGCTCGACATCTGCAAAACGAATGAAGCAAAATCCAAGATACGTTCATGGTTCAAAAAGGAGCGCAGGGAAGAGAATATCGTAAACGGCAGGGAAGCCATCGAGCATGAATTCAAGCGCTTTGGCATAAATATCCCCCCCGAGGATATGGAAAAATTCCTTGCGGACGATATGAAGCGGCATAACTGCGCCCAGCTTGATGATTTCTATGCCGCAGTGGGCTATGGCGGAATAATCCTCTCAAGGATAATGCAGCGGTTAAAGGACAACTATGCAAAGCTCACCGCCGCACCTGCCGCAAAGCCCGTTCCCTTCTCTCCCAGAAAGAGCAATACGGGAATAATCGTAGGGGGCGAGAGCAATATTGACGTGAAGCTCTCCAAGTGCTGCAATCCCCTGCCCGGAGAGGACATCATCGGCTTCATCACCAAGGGACACGGCGTGTCCGTCCACAGAAAGGACTGCTCCAAGTATGTTGAAGCCATGGAAAAGGGTATCGAGCCTGACCGCTGGGTAGAGGTAACATGGGCTGAAAACGCAAAGGAAAATGACAATCCCATCTTCAAGGCGTCTATCGACGTGGTATCCTATGACGGCATAACTCTCCTTGCAAATGTAGCCGCAGTCACCGCAGAAATGAGGATACCCGTATCGGAAATGTCCACAAAAACGCTGAAAAACGGCAATGCAAACCTGATAATGACCTGCTCTATCGCAGGAGTTGGACAGCTGACCCAGCTTATCGGAAGGCTCAGAAAGATACCCGATGTAATAAGCGCAGAGAGAATGATAAAGTAAACCGCCGAAAGGAGCGTTTCCATGAAGCTTCACCTGAAAAACGGAAGATATCTTGATGTCCGTACAATGACCGTAAAAAGCGGAAGCGTCTGTACAGAGGGCGGAATATTCACCTATGTGGGAAACGAGCCTCCCGAGGATAATTACGACCGTGTTATCGACCTTAACGGAAACCTCGTTATTCCCGGTTTCTGCAATGCCCATACCCATTCCCCCATGGTTTTCCTGCGCTCCTTTGCGGAAGATCTCCCCCTTGACAAATGGCTGACGGAAGCCGTATTCCCCCATGAAGCCAAGCTCACCCCCGAGGATAACTATACCCTTACAAAGCTTGCCGTGGCAGAATACGTCTCAAACGGCATAACCTCCTGCTTTGATATGTACTATTATCCCGAAGCAATGGCAAAGGCATTTTCGGAAACAGGCTTTCGCTGCGTGTTCTGCGGAGCGCTCAACAATTTCAGCGAATCCATAGAAAAGCTTGAGGAATATTATCTTAAATTCAATAACTATCACCCCCTTATTTCCTATAAGCTGGGATTTCATGCGGAATATACCACAAGCCTTGAGCTGATGAAAGGCGTAGCAGGGCTTGCACATAAATACAATGCCCCCGTCTGGTGCCACAACAGTGAAACCAAGTCCGAGACCGAGGAATGTATCGCAAGATACGGCATGACCCCCACAGAAATAATGGACAGCATAGGAATGTTTGAATACGGCGGCGGCGGATACCACTGCATATATTTATGTGAAGAAGACTTCAATATCTTTGCCCGTCATAATATGACCGTTGTCACAAATCCATGCAGCAATTTAAAGCTTTCAAGCGGGATAGCTGACTTAACCGAAGCGTGCAGACGGGGAATAAATCTCGCCATAGGCACAGACGGAGCCGCAAGCAACAATTCCCTTGATATGTTCAAGGAAATGTACCTTTGCACAGCTCTCCAGAAGCTTAAATATTCCGACGCCGCCGCAATGCCTGCCGAAAGCGTGCTGAAAGCGGCATTCACGGGAGGAGCAAGGGCGCTTGAAATAAACAGCGGAGCCATAGAAACGGGAAAGCTTGCGGATTTTGCGGTAATAGACATGCGCCGCCCCTGTATGCAGCCCGAAAACAATATAGTTAAAAACCTTGTCTTCGGCGGTTCGAGGGATATTGTAAGAATGACCGCAGTGGGCGGAAAAATACTGTACGAAAACGGCGGCTTTTTCATAGGTGAGGATACGGAGAAGCTGTATGCCGACTGCGCCGCAATTTGCAAGAGGATATTTACAAAATGAAGCTTACAGATAAAATAACAGCCCTTTCGGGAGTAGCCGCCAAAAGAGCGGAGCTGTACGAAAAAATTGGGATACGCACGGTAGGCGACCTGCTTGAGCATTTTCCCAAGGAATATACCGATTTTTCCGAAACCGTAAAAATATCGGATGCGCCAATAAACGAGCAGTGCGTTATCTGCGCCGCAGTGACCTCAAAGATACCTGCCGCAAGGATAAGCCAGGGACTTG
>JAGBFZ010000107.1 GCA_018110855.1 Oscillospiraceae bacterium | reverse complement strand
CGTGATTTTCAGAGTATAGTCGGTATTGAAGCGCGAGAACAGTTCACGGAAATGACAGGCGAATTACCCGATTCGGTTGTTGCCTGCGTTGGCGGCGGTTCAAATGCAATGGGTCTTTTCTCGGGATTCCTCAATGACCCTGTTGACATATACGGCGTTGAACCTCTCGGCAGAGGAACAGCCCTCGGAGACCATGCCGCAAGCCTTACCTACGGCTAGGAGGGCGTAATGCACGGCTTTAACAGCATAATGCTCAAGGACGAAAACGGCGACCCCGCACCCGTTTACTCGGTAGCCAGCGGACTTGATTATCCTTCCTCGGGACCCGAGCACGCATTCCTCAGAGATCTTGGCAGAGTTAAATACGACGTGGTAGACGATGAAGAGACTATCAATGCATTCTTCACCCTTTCAAGAATGGAGGGCATAATCCCTGCCATAGAAAGCTCCCATGCGGTAGCGTATGCCATGAAGCTTGCAAAGAAGATGGAAAAAGGTTCTATCCTCATCAATCTCTCAGGCAGAGGCGATAAGGATATGGACTACATTATCGAAAAATACGGTATCCGCTGATACTATATAAAATAATACGAGCCGTACAGCTTCAAACTCAAAAGCTGTGCGGCTCATTATTTTCAATATATCGTATCTCCTCATCATCAAGCCCGAAAATATCGTAAATTATCCTGTTGATATCCTCATATCCGCAGCCGTTTTTAACAGCATTATCGGCAAGAGCAGTAAGCTCCTTGTCAAGCTCGGGAGAAATGCAGGGGAACGGCAGCTCGGAAAGATTCCCCCTGAGAATTTTTATCTCCCCGAAAAGCCTTCTGTATAAAAATGAATACAGCGGCGAATCAAGAAACGCCATTACCGTTTTCACCGACATATCCGGAATTTTCGGGATAAGAATATTTGCGCTGTTTAAAAAAAGTCTCCCCGAATCGTCATAAGCAAAGATAAGCCTGTCCGAAATAAATCTGTAAACAAGCTTTTCGGAAGCACGGTAAATTTCGTCCCTTGCCGCCTGCTGAAAAGAAGCCCTGTCATAACGGATAAAATGAGCAGGGGAGCTGAGCCGATAGGGAAATATCTCTCTGCCCGTAAAAACAGGCTCCGTACCGGGCAAATGCTCCGAAAGCAGCTTACCCTTGTTATCCCCCGTAACGATGCCAAGCCCCCATACAGATGAGGACAGATCATATCTCCCCGCCTTTTTCACCTTATGGATTATCCGAATATCCATAGGGGAAAGGGGCATGAAATTAAGATTCCTCGTCTCACGAAAGGCTGCGGTATGGACTTCCCGTTTCTCACCGCCCCGAACATATATCAGACTGTCATGGGGAATGCTTTTTTCTGCCCTGATATCCGCAAAGCCCGTCACGACCCCCGAAAAGCTGCCGTCATAGCGAGTTATCTGTTCGAGACGACAGTTATTCAAAATAAAATCCCTGATACCCTTGTGAGTGCGGACGTTCAGAATTGACTCGGGAAAAAGAAACCTGATTTTTCCGTCATCGGCAAGCTGTGAAAAAGCCTTTTCGAAAAAGCGGGAAAAGCTCTCCCCCGAAGCTATTTCCCCGTGACTGTCTTTATGCACCGAAGCTGCCCCCCACGGAGGATTTGCGGCAATAAAGCCGAACCTGATATCATGGAAAATATCCTCACTCAGATAATCGCCGCAGAAAATATTCGGGATAAATTCAATATGAGGATATCTGCAAAGAAGATTTGTCTTTGCAATCATCACCGCAATGGGGTCGATGTCCGAGCCGTACAGCAAACGGGGATCGTCTGCCTTTGCCGCAAGCAGAAATGCACCGCTGCCGCAGCATGGGTCAAGAAAGGGCTTGCTTTCTGATAGAAAAGCTCCTTGTGTCATATCTGCCGCAATTTTTTCGGGAGTGTAATAGGAACCGATTGTGTTCTTTTTCCCCTCGCACAGCATGGACTGATACGCCGCCCCGATAAAATCAAACTCATTCTCGGGAATAACAAGCTCCCGCAGCTCATCAATATAAGAGAAATTCTGATACTCCGCCATCACCCTTTTCACATGGGGCAGATGAAAAATCCCCTTTTGCCGCAGGAAATTCACGCACAGGGAATAAACAGCATTTTCGGCACTGACATGATATTTGTCTGCAATAAGAAGGAAGCCCTGCAGAATGTTCTCAGTTTCCCTGTGACGAAGATATTCCGAAGGGATGATACGTTTTAGGGATCTTTTTTTGTTTGCTCTGCTTGTGAGCCTGCTTTCGGGAGCAGTACCCAGCCGCTGCCAGTTGCGAACAGTGGCGGCAGATATCTCCGTTTCATTCATACCGCTTTCCTCCCCTCGGGATAAAATATACCATTTCAATAATTTTATCATCATTCCCCGAAAAAGTCAAACCGTATCCCACAGCCCTTCTGCTATCATCAGCGCCATGGTAAGAGGAAGGGTGAAGCCCGCACTTCTCGACAGGATAAAAAACACCG
>JAGBFZ010000106.1 GCA_018110855.1 Oscillospiraceae bacterium | reverse complement strand
TCTTGACGAGGTATGGGGCTTTGAGTATTACGGCGATTCCCGTACCATCGACGTTCACATCAAGCGTCTGAGAGAAAAGCTCGAGGGCGTTTCCGACAAGTGGGCGCTCAAGACCGTCTGGGGCGTAGGCTACAAGTTCGAGGCTGAGGAGGAAAATGCGTAAAAGCATTGCCGCAGAGTATTTCAGCTTATCGGCAGCACTGGTTGCGGCGTCGCTCATATTCATGTCCGCGCTTATAATCAGTTTTTCCGTGTCTACCTACAAAAGCGACAGAAAGATCATGCTGGAGCAGCTTACCGAGGAGGTAAGAGTGAGCATTTCAGCTTATCTTTCAAGCGGCGAAGAAGGGATATCCGCCCTTCGGGATATTCTTCCATCGGTTTCGGCAGGCAGGGACGCGGAGTATATTTTGTTTGACAGTGAAGGTGATGTTTTGGCTTGTTCCGAGGCATCACCTTGTTCGCATACGGGGAAATTAAGCGCTCAGTCCATGAGCATGGCTGCTCCTGAGGGAGCGTTTTCCATGGATACCATGAACGGCTTTTATCCTGTGTCATGCCTTTATATGCTGTATTCCCTGAACTGCGGCGGGGAGGATTATTATTTTGCTGCCAGCCTCAGCGCACAAGGCTTTGCCGATTATCTCAAATCAATGGTCATACTTTTTATTATTGCCTTCGCATTGATAATGATAATGGTGTTCCCGCTGCTCATATACACCATAAACCGTATCCTTACTCCTCTCAAGGAAATGACTCTTGCGGCAAAGCGGTTCGGAGAGGGCGATTTTTCCGAGAAGGTCTGCATCTCCGATCAGAATGAGATGGGATTTCTTGCCAACACATTGAACGATATGGCAAGCTCTCTCGAGGCGATAGAAGAAAACAGAAAAAGCTTTATTTCCAATGTTTCTCATGAGCTAAGGACGCCTATGACCACCATCGGCGGCTTTGTGGACGGAATACTTGACGGCACTATCCCCGAAAACAGACACAGGGAGTATCTGAGAACTGTTTCGGAGGAGATCAACCGTCTTGCTCGTCTTGTCCGCTCCATGCTTAATATCTCAAAGTACGAGGCGGGAGAGATGCAGCTCCAGACGGAGGATTTCGATATCACAGAGCTTACGGTGAAGACTGTCCTCCTTTTTGAAAAGCGCATTGAAGGAAAAAATATAGATATACAGGGGCTTGACGCCGAAAGGCTCTATGTCAATGCTGATATGGACCTTGTTCAGCAGGTCATTTTCAACCTTACTGAAAATGCGGTGAAATTCGTAAACGAGGGCGGATATATATCTTACAGCTTCCGCATTGAGGACGGAGCTGCTGCGGTGGTTGTCCGCAACAGCGGCGAGGGCCTCAGGAAAAACGAGATAAACAAGGTCTTTGACAGATTTTACAAGACCGATGAATCCCGAGGAAAGGACAAAACAGGCGTGGGTCTCGGTCTGTCTATCGTGCGCTCCATAATCAAGCTGCATAATGGTTCTGTGCTTGTCCGCAGCAAGACGGGGGAATATACGGAGTTTGAATTTACCCTTCCCTTGGGAGATCACCCGTAAATCAGGGGAATTTATACCTTTCGGAGGTTTGCATGGAAATGTTTGAAAACGGGCAGTCGCCCGAAAATATGAATAATGAAGCTCCGCAGGACAATAAGCCCGAACAGACTATTGATCCCGATCTGAACAGGGGCGGCGGTGTATTTGCCGAGGAGGATTTTTCTAAGCTCCCTCCCGAGGGCGTACCTGTTCCTCCATATCAGGCTCAGGGGGATCCCTGCGGAAAAGCATATTCGTCTTCTGCGGATAATGCTTACAGGCAGATGTATTCGGCGGCTCCCGATTACAGAGGATATTATCATGGAACGCAGAATGTGAACAGCTCGTATAACGGCGGACAGAGCTGTCCGCAGCCGGATGGCGCTTCGGAAAATTTCCCGAACGGTACAGAGTCTTATGAGGGAAACACTTCTCCTCAGAATGGCTATGAACAGCCGCAGAGGGGGTATACGCCGACATCCGGGTATTATTATCAGCCGCAGGT
>JAGBFZ010000014.1 GCA_018110855.1 Oscillospiraceae bacterium | reverse complement strand
TGTTCAGCTACCATAAGGACTTGGGGCTTGTCCATGAGGTTTTCGATAAGGACAGGCTGGCGGCTCTCGGAGAGGGAAATATTTCCATCGGTCATGTTCGTTATTCCACCACGGGAAATTCCAACCGCTCCAATGCCCAGCCCCTTGTGGTGCGCCATGTAAAAGGTCCCCTCGCCATTGCTCATAACGGAAATCTCACCAATGCCTACGAGCTGAGAACGGAGTATGAGCTTAAAGGGGCAATATTTCACAGCACCAACGATACCGAAGTAATATCCTATGCAATAACCGAGCAGCGCCTTGTCTGCTCCTCGATTGAGGAAGCGGTGGAAAAAGCAATGGAGAAGATAAAGGGAGCATATTCCCTTGTGGTAATGTCACCCCAGAAGCTCATCGCCGCAAGAGATCCCATAGGCTTCAAGCCCCTCTCCATCGGCAGACTTGGCAGCGCATATGTGGTCGCATCCGAGACCTGCGCCTTTGACAGTATCGGCGCAGAGTTTTACAGAGATGTCCGTCCCGGCGAAATTGTTATTATAGACGAAAGCGGACTTCGCTCCATCGAAACCCATATCTCCCCCAAGCCTCATATGTGCGTTTTCGAGTATGTGTATTTTGCCCGTCCCGATTCGGTGATAGAAGGCTCAAGCGTCCATATGGCAAGGCTCAAGGCAGGAGAATATCTCTGGAAGGAGCACCCCGTTGACGCCGATGTTGTAATAGGCGTTCCCGACAGCGGACTTGACGCAGCACTGGGCTTTTCCAATGCTTCGGGCATACCCTACGGCGTGGGCTTTATCAAAAACCGCTATGTTGGAAGGACCTTTATCCAGCCCAGTCAGGCGGAGCGCACCAATTCGGTAAAGATAAAGCTGAATGTTGTAAGGGAAACGGTAAAGGATAAGCGAGTTGTCCTTATAGATGACAGTATCGTAAGAGGAACCACCTCACAGCGTATCGTAAACCTTATCCGTGAAGCGGGCGCAAAGGAGATACACGTCAGAATTTCCTGTCCCCCCTTTACAAACCCCTGCTATTTCGGCACAGATATCGACAGCAAGGAAAATCTTATTGCCTGCCGCCTGTCAATACCCGAGATATGCAAGGAAATAGGTGCGGATACACTGGGCTATCTCAGCGTAGAAGCCGTAAACAGCCTTACGGGCAATGACAACTGCAAATTCTGCGACGGCTGCTTCACAGGTAACTATCCCGCTCCCGTACCCGCCGAGATACCCAAGGACAAATTTGAATTCAAGATAAAAAAATCAAATTAACACGATAAACATGATCCCGGGAGGGCTTTCCCTGCCTTCTCATGCAGAGCAAGGCTCTCAGAAAGGAATGTTTGAAAATCAAAGATTTTCAAACCGAGTTTTGTTTTTCAGTCTGCCGACTGAAATTTCCTAACGGAAACCACAAAACTCTAACAGAAAGGAATGATCATTAAGAAATGAAAAGTTTTTCCGAAAGCTATAAGGAAGCAGGCGTTGACGTAACCGCAGGCTACAAGGCAGTAGAGCTTATGAAAGCACACGTTGCAAGAACAATGACAAAGGGCGTGATGTCGGGTATCGGCGGCTTTGGCGGACTCTTCGAGCTTGACCTCACAGGCATAAGCAAGCCCGTCCTCGTATCGGGCACAGACGGAGTAGGAACCAAGATAAAGATCGCATTTCTCCTTGATAAGCACGACACAGTGGGAATCGACTGCGTGGCAATGTGCGTGAACGACGTTATCTGCTGCGGCGCAAAGCCCCAGTTTTTCCTTGATTACATCGCCTGCGGAAAGAATTACCCCGAAAAGATAGCACAGATAGTATCGGGCGTAGCCGAGGGCTGCGTGCAGGCAGAGTGCGCCCTTATCGGCGGCGAGACCGCAGAGCACCCGGGACTTATGCCCGAGGACGAGTATGACCTTGCAGGCTTCACCGTAGGCGTGGTTGATAAGGATAAAATTCTGGACCCCACCACCCAGAAGGCAGGCGATGTGATGATCGCCATCAAGTCCAGCGGCGTTCATTCCAACGGCTTCTCCCTTGTAAGAAAGGTGTTCTCCGTAACCGAGCAGAATCTTGCAAGACATCAGTCCGATCTTGGAACAACTCTTGGCGAAAGCCTCCTCACCCCCACAAGGATATATGTCAAGGCAGTAATGAGCCTTCTCGATGCCGTAAAGGTAAAATCCATCAGCCATATCACAGGCGGCGGCTTCTATGAGAATATCCCCCGCTCCCTCCCCGAGGGTCTCTCCGCAAAGATCGACAGAAGCTCCGTGCAGGTGCTTCCCATATTCGACCTTATCGCAAAAACGGGCAAAATTCCCGAGAGAGATATGTTCAATACCTTCAATATGGGCGTCGGCATGGCAGTTGTTGTGGATAAGAACGACGCAGACAAGGCTATAAGCGCAATAAAGGCAGCAGGCGAGGAAGCCTATGTAATGGGCGAGCTTGTTGAGAGCGACGAAGGCGTTATCATCTGCTGATAAATATGCCCGTATGCGGCTGTAATAATAATTACAGCCGCATTTGATTAAAGGTGCGGTAATATGAATAAAAATCTGAAAAAAGCCGTTATCGCAGGCTCTGTGGCTCTTGCATGGTCAATATGCTCCCTGAATCTCCCGGGGATAATCGCCGCCATAATCTCATGGATAATATACGGCAAGCCGAAAAAGAACGGCGCAAAAGCGGCAGGAGTATTTTATGTGATATCGCTCATAGGAAGCATAATATCTGTGCTGCTTCTCCTGCTTGCAAAAGGAATGTTCGGATTCGCGGCTGATATCATCGGCTCACCCGAAAACAGTATGGCAGGTCTGATAAACGGCATGGCGGTATTTTCCCTTATCGGAGACGCACTTTATATCGCAGCGGCAGCATTCAGCTTCAAAGCCGCAGGAGAGATAAAGGATTCCTCGGGCGAAAACGGATTTTTTGATTAACACGAAAGGCAGTATGCATATGAAAAATATAGTCGTGCTTGTATCGGGCGGCGGAACCAATTTACAAGCTCTTATAGACGCCGAAAAGCGTGGAGAGATAAAGGGCGGAAAAATAACCTGCGTTATCTCCTCCAAAGAGGGAGCATATGCCCTTGAAAGAGCGGCGCAGAACGGAATAAAGGGCATTGTACTGCCCCGAAAGGACTACGCCGACAGCCATGAATACAGCAAAGCAATGCTCGATGCTCTCAAGGCAGAAAATGCGGATATCATAGTCTATGCAGGCTTCATGACCATTCTCGATGAACAGGTCTGCCGTGCATACCCATATAAAATGGTCAATGTCCACCCCGCCTTGATACCCTCCTTCTGCGGAAAAGGCTATTACGGACTTAAAGTCCATGAAGAAGCCCTTGCAAGAGGAGTAAAGGTAACGGGAGCCACCGTCCATTTCGTCACCGAGGTATGCGACGGAGGCCCCATAATCCTTCAGAAAGCGGTGGAAATACAAAACGGCGACACCCCCGAAGTACTGCAAAAGCGAGTAATGGAGCAGGCAGAGTGGAAAATACTTCCCAAAGCAGTTTCCCTGCTCTGTGAAGATAAGATACGCATAGAAAACGGCGTGGCATACGCCGAAGAATGAAAGGACAGAAAGCTATGAAAACCATATCTCTCGAAAACGAGCTTAGATCAAACGCATACCCCGGCAGAGGAATAGTTATCGGCAGGTCTGCTGACGGAAAGACCGCAGTTACCGCCTATTTCATCATGGGCAGAAGCGTAAATTCCCGCAACAGAGTGTTCACCGAGACCGAGGACGGCATAAAGACCGAAGCGGCAGACCCCTCCAAGCTCTCCGACCCCCATCTTATCATCTACTCACCCGTAAGAGTTCTCGGCAATAAGACCATAGTAACCAACGGCGACCAGACCGATACCATATATGATCTTATGGATAAGCAGCAGACCTTCGAGCAGTCTCTCAGAACAAGGGAATACGAGGACGATGCACCCAACTATACACCGAGAATATCGGGCATCATGCACATCGGAAACGGCGAATATAACTATGCAATGTCCATTCTGAAATCCGCCGACGGCAATCCCGACTGCCGCGAGAGATTCACATTCAGCTATTCATCACCCTTAAACGGCGTGGGACATTTTATCCATACCTATATGGGCGACGGCAATCCCCTTCCCAGCTTTGAGGGCGAGCCTAAGAAGGTAGAGATCGGAAACGACAGCATAGACGAATTTGCAGGCAAGCTCTGGAGCGCACTCAACGAGGATAACAAGGTCTCACTTTTCGTAAGATATATCGACATTGCCACAGGCAAGTATGAATCAAGGATAATCAACAAGTACGAAAAGAGCGAATAATATATAAAACGGAGGATAATATCATGTCAAACGAAATGCAGTTAAAATACGGATGCAACCCCAATCAGAAGCCCTCAAGAATATTCATTGAAGGAAAAGAGCTTCCCATCGAGGTGTTAAACGGCAAGCCCGGCTATATCAATCTCCTTGACGCATTCAATGGCTGGCAGCTTGTAAGAGAGCTTAAAAAGGCAACGGGAATGTGCGCAGCAACCTCCTTCAAGCACGTCTCCCCCGCAGGCGCAGCAATCGGCAAGCCCCTTTCCGACACACTCAAAAAGATTTACTGGGTAGACGATCTGGGCGAGCTTTCCCCCCTTGCCTGCGCATATGCAAGAGCAAGAGGCGCAGACAGAATGTCATCCTACGGCGACTTTATCGCCCTTTCGGACGAGTGTGATGTATGCACCGCAAAGATGATTCAGCGTGAGGTATCCGACGGCGTTATCGCTCCCGGATATACCGATGAAGCTCTTGAGATACTCAAATCCAAGAGAAAGGGAACCTATAATATCATCAAAATTGACGAAAGCTACGTTCCCGAGCCAATTGAGCGCAAGCAGGTGTTCGGAATAACCTTCGAGCAGGGCAGAAACGAGCTTGATATCAATGAAGCTCTCCTTGAGAATATCGTTACCGACAATAAGAATATCCCCGAGGATAAGAAGAAGGATCTGCTTATTTCCCTTATCACCTTAAAATACACTCAGTCCAACTCCGTATGCTATGTAAAGGACGGACAGGCTATCGGAATCGGCGCAGGACAGCAGTCGAGGATCCACTGCACACGTCTTGCAGGACAGAAGGCAGATAACTGGTGGCTCAGACAGAATCCCAAGGTAATGGCACTTCCTTTCAAAGATGACGTAAGACGAGCTGACCGCGATAACGCAATTGATGTGTATATCGGTGATGAATATGAGGATGTTCTGAGAGAGGGCGAGTGGCAGAAGGTGTTCACCGAAAAGCCCGAAGTGCTCACCCGTGAGGAGAAGAAGGAGTGGCTTGCAAAGAATACCGAGGTAGCACTCGGCTCGGATGCATTCTTCCCCTTCGGAGACAATATCGAAAGAGCGCATAAATCGGGCGTTGAATATATCGCCCAGCCCGGCGGCTCTATCCGTGACGACAACGTGATCGAGACCTGCAACAAGTACAATATCGCAATGGCATTCACAGGCATAAGACTTTTCCACCACTAAGATCATCGGGGCAATGGGCTTACAAAATCCCATTGTCCCTTTGAAGAATATGCTTGTGGAATATTTTTCAATGAAAAAACTTCCGAAAGGACCTGATAATATGAAAATATTAGTAGTAGGCGGCGGCGGACGTGAGCACGCCATCATCATGAAGCTTGCCGAATCACCCAAGGTAGAAAAGCTCTACTGTACTCCGGGAAACGGCGGAATTTCCCGATATGCGGAGTGCTTTGACGTAAAGGCAACGGATATCGAAGGCGTAGTTGCTCTTGCCAAGAAGCTCAGTGTTGATATGGTAGCCGTAGCTCCCGACGATCCCCTTGTAATGGGCATGGTGGACGCTCTCAATGCCGAGGGAATAATGACCTTCGGACCCAATAAGGCAGCAGCCATAATCGAGGGCAGCAAGGTTTTCTCCAAGGAGCTTATGAAGAAATACAACATTCCTACCGCTTTCTACGAGGTTTTCT
>JAGBFZ010000105.1 GCA_018110855.1 Oscillospiraceae bacterium | reverse complement strand
CTAAGGCTCCCTCCGGGAGGGAGCTGGATTGCCGCAGGCAAGACTAAGGGAGATTGACGTATTGATATCTGTAGCCCGAAGGTGCCGTCATTCTCCTTCCGTCAGCCTTCGGCTGCCACCTTCCTCCCGGAGGAAGGCTTAATTTTAGCTTCCCTACCATGCAGGGAAGGCTTTATTCCGGCGCCTGATTGTCATCCTGAACGGAGCCGAAGGATCTTAAAGCTTCCGCAACATCTTCGTCAAGACAACAGAGCCATCCCCCTGTCCTGATTAATCACAGAGATTTTGTCATCAGCAGAGCATCTTCGTTGTTCTTATAATATCTTTTGCGGAGACCGCATTCTTTAAATCCATACTTTTCATAAAGAGCGATAGCAGGGGCATTAGAGGCTCTTACCTCAAGGGTTATGCTCTCCATTCCCCGTTCACGGCTCACATCCGTTAAAAGCTCCAGCATTTTACCGCCAAGACCCTCTCTCCGGAAGTCGGGGTCTACGGCAATATTCGTTATATCGGCGCAGTCGTACATAAGCCACACCCCGGCATAGCCCACAATCCTTCCGCTTTCCTCGTCACGGGCGGCAAAGTACACCGAAATCTTATTTTCAAGCTCACTTGTAAATGCCTTAAGCTCCCAGGGATCATCAAAACATCTTTTCTCAAGTTCCCAGACCTCGTTTACATTATCCTCGCTGAGCATCTCAAAACTTATCATAATTTATCTATCGCTTTCTTTATCATATCCGAAATCGTATCTCTGCAGACTCTGTATACCTCAACACTTCCTCCGAATGGGTCGGGTACCTCTGCCCTACTGCCTGAAAATTCACCTAACGTATATATCTTGTCACCATTGCCGAATGCCGCAACAAGCATCATTTTATGCTAATTGGTCATCGTAAGCACAATATCGGCTTCTTCTATCAATTCCGCCGTTATCTGCACGGATTTTCTGCCCGACATATCAATTCCGATTTCCGAGAGCACCGCACATGAATTATCCGAGATAACCGAACCGTCGGCAAAAACTCCTGCCGAATCGGCTTTGGCGCAAACATCCTGCTCTGCGGCAAGCTTATTGAAAATACCTTCTGCCATAGGGCTTCTGCAGGTGTTGCCTGTACAGACAAAGAGAAGCTTTTTCTTATCTTCAAGCTTAATAATTCTCTCTCCTGCCGCACGGTACAGTCTGTTGCGCACAGCACTCCACATATCCTTGTCGGGGATTTCGGGAGCAAAAACAAGCTCCACTCCCCTCTCATCCATTTCCCTCAGAGCACCAAACAGTTTTCTTGCCGCATCCTCCGGCTTTACCGAGCTTCCGAGAGATACCGTCTCTATTCCGTCTATTTCGGGGAATTCATCAAAAGACAGCATTCCCACTTTTTTAGTTTTTGCCTTTTCTTTTATATACTTTTTTGCAAGCTCCATATTCCCCGATAGGATAACAACATCCGCTTCGGGAGAATAGTGCTTATACTTAAGCCCCGGAGACTTTGGCTTTTCGCCCTTCTTTAATGATGCCGCAACATCCACTCTGCCCAGCACCTCACGGAGCTGTTCTGCCGTTACGCCACCCGGACGGAGCACAAGAGGAATTTCTCCGCTCATATCAAGAACGGTGGACTCGACTCCCACCTCGCAGTCCTCACCGCAGACGATAGCATCCACTCTGCCCGTCATATCCTCTATGCAATGCTTTGCAGAGGTAGGACTCGGCTTTCCCGAAAGGTTGGCGCTTGGAGCCGCAACCGCAATACCCGACAGCTCAATCAGCCTTCTTGCCGTTTCTGACAAAGGCATTCTTACCGCAACGGTATCAAGCCCTCCCGTGGTCTCGGTGGG
>JAGBFZ010000104.1 GCA_018110855.1 Oscillospiraceae bacterium | reverse complement strand
CTTGATATATGTGTGGATATCGGGATTTTGTTTAATATATTTATAGGTAACGTTGCTTGACATATATATAACCATTCCTTCTAAAATGCATTACTTGTTTATTATACCACAGTCAGCTGATTTGTCAAGGAATTTTGACTATACTTTGTAATTGTAACCAAATTTTAACTTGATTTTCATTGTGAATGGTAGTATAATGGATTTAAAGATAGAAACAGGGATAATTTCCCAAACGTTATGAACAAAAGTCCGTAGGTTTTTTATTAGAATGTCCCGCGGCTCAGGAGATGTACATATAATGAAACTACTTAAAACCGCAGTGTGCTTTGCAGCAGTGTCTGCTGTAATGGTATACGGCTGTCAAAAGCTGTACAAAGACGGTGAATACAGCGATATCGCCGGTGCAGACGTGGCAGCTGAGACCGTACCTCCTCAGGAGACCTTCACAGAGGTGATAACCGAGCCTGTGTCGGATAAGGAGGTTTCCCTTACCGCAGGAAAGAGCGTAACCTTCACCTTTCTAGGTGACTGTCTCCTCGCTTCCAACGAAGGAGATACTCGTCCCGACTCGTTCAAAGCATATGCCGAGAAAAAGCCCGCATCCTATTTTTTTGAGAAAGCTCTTCCCGTATATAAGGACAGCGATTTTGTTGTAGCAAACAATGAATTTGTCCTCACCGACCAAAAACTTTCAAAGACAGCAAAAACAGGAACTGCATTCTGGTTCAGATCGCCTTCGTACTGTGCGGATATTTTAAAAAGCGGCGGAATAGATATCGTGTCCATCGCCAATAATCATACCATGGACTACGGCACAAAAGGATATAATGACACAGCCGGAGCCCTTGACAGTGCAGGCATAATGTGGGGAGACATTGATCATCCCGTTTACGTTGAAAAGGAAGGGGTTAAATTCGGTATTCTCTGCACGAATATGTTCGGAGCCAATTATGAACCAATTATCACCCCGAAGATCGAGGAACTGAAGGAAACAAGCGATATCCAGATACTCTTTTTCCACGGAGGCACTGAAAAGGAGCATATTCCCGAGGAATGGCTCACCGAGCTTTGCCATAAGTACGCTGATATGGGCGTTGACCTTATCGTAGGCTCCCATCCCCACGTCCTCAGGTCCATGGAAAACTACAACGGAGTGGATATAATCTATTCTCTCGGCAATTTCTGCTATGGAGGCAGCAGGCTTCCCGAAAACAGAACAGTTATCCTGACTGAAACATTTAATTTCGATGAAAATGGCTCCTACATCTCCCAGGAGGAGAGTTTCACACCATTTTATGTGTACGGCGGTGAGCATAACAACTGGCAGCCAACCCCCGTCACCGACCCGGTTGAAATTTCAAAAACCCTTGCTTTTATGTATGGCGCAAAGGATTCTCCCATTGACCTCTGATTTTTTCTTTATTAATTGGAAGGACATAAAATTACAAAGCCGCTTTTTATGTCAGAAGCGGCTTTTTCAATGTTTCCCCATATAATCCATAATACCGTTTTCTTTTCAAGGGGCTGGTGCAGCATAAGCTGCAGCAATCCCATTTTCATTGCCCGAACAAATTATTGAGTCAGTTTTTGGTTTTCTTTAGTGCTTACATTTTTATAGGCTTGTAATAAACTTTTGTTTTATTTTTCAATATATTTTCATAGTAAACAATAAAAAAATTTACATATAAAAAAATTTGTAATTATATGAATTAAACAAATTTTGATTACAAAATGTTACTCTTTTTTTGATATCAGCCTAAAACTGCGGTTTTTAGGGCAATTTTAACGAATTAACCCTTTTTTATTTTATTCTTATTATCTCTTTGTCACGTTGACATTGAGGGATTTTTGTAGTATAATTTACAATGTATCATCAGATTCTATCATGCCATTTTCGGCATATAATTCTTTTCCTGAAAGGAAGTCGGTTATGGGACCTGACGGGAGTCGGTTTTTTATTTCAGATGAGAAAAAGCTGGCATTTTCAATTGCTGTCTGCGCTGTTTTAACTGCTGTCAGACTGTTTTACGGCTGTGCCGAAGCTGCAGCGGACGAGCTGGGCGAAACTCGAATAAAAGGCTTTGAAGAGGAAAACGGAGGAAAACACACCCTTTTCCGGTTATTTAAAAATCAGCGGAGATTTTTTGCTGTTTTTTCCGTTCACAAGCTCTTTAATTCTATGCTTATTGGGGCAATTTTCGCTTACTCCTTCGTTTCTCCCCTTGTTATCGGAGCAGGAGGCAGTAATATGCCTGCTGTTATGCTCATTATTGCCGCAGCTTTTCTGATCATTGCTCTTATGCTCAGGTTCGCAGGGAGCGATCTCCCAAGGATACTTATGAGAGATGATACTGCTGAAAAATTTGCTGTGTTCTCTGCGGGGGCTGTCAGATTACTATATTATCTTATGTCACCTGTTACCGAGCTTTCGGCGGCGGTCTCCTCTCTTTTCGGCAGGAATCGAGGCGATGAGGACGCTGTTACCGAGGAAGAGATCCTTATGATGGTCGATGCGGGAAATGAGACGGGCGTTATCGAATCCTCTGAAAAAGAAATGATAAACAATGTTTTTGAGTTTCATGAGCTTAGTGTCAGCGATGTTATGACCCACCGCACCGATATTGTTGCTGTGAGCGCCGATTCTCCCATTTCTGAGGTGGTATACACCGCTATTAAAAGCGGTTTTTCACGAATCCCTGTTTTCAGGGACAGCGTGGATCACATTGAGGGTATCATTTACGTCAAGGATCTGCTCTGCCTTATCGGCACTCAATCATCTGAGGGTGTTACCGTAAGCCGTTTCCTGAGAGACGCTGAATTTGTTCCCGAAAGCTGCCTTTGCGGCGATCTTTTCAAGATGTTCACCGAAAAGAAGCAGCAGATCGCTGTTGCCGTGGACGAATACGGCGGCACGGCGGGTCTTGTTACTATGGAGGATCTTGTTGAATCCATAGTGGGCAGTATTCAGGACGAATACGACAACGAGACCGAGGATATTTCCAGAATATCCAGTGATACCTTTATTGTGAAGGGTACTGCTGACCCTGCCGATGTTCTGGAGGCTCTGGATGAGCCTGTTCCCGAGGACTGCCGCTACGACACCATGAGCGGCTTTATCACAGATCTTCTCGGGCGTATTCCCGAGGACGGCGAGACCCCTTCCGTCAGCTATAAGGGGATCGATTTCACCGTTCTCCTTACTGAGGACATGAGGATCGTCAGAATAAAAGCTGTAAAATCCAAGAAAGAAAATGAAAAGGAGTTATCTGAAGATGAAGACAACACAATGTAAACGAATTTCCGCTGCCATTGCCTGCATTATGTCCATTGCAATGCTGGCTACTGCCTGCGAAAAAACAGGCGAAAATACAGGCGGAATCCCTGAACTTGAAACTACTGTTCCGACCGTTTCCGAAACTGTTTCCGAAACCACTGCTGAAGAAACTACCACTTTACCCGAGGAAACTACCGAAACAGAAGAAACCACAACCGTAACTGAAGAAACCACTGTTCCCGAATCCTCTGATACATCCGCAACTGAGTCATCAGAGACCTCCGAAACTGCTCCCGAATGGTCCGAAACAGAGCTTTCAGGCACTATGTATATTACCGAAAAGTGCTACTCCAGAGAAAAGGCTATTATAGGTGCTACACCTATTTCTCAGTATTATTCAGGAGATACTGTGGAAGTTGTTGCTCTTACAGATACAGGCTATTACAAGCTGGCTTCAGGCGGATTTATCCACTCTGATTATGTTTCCGATGAAAAGCCCGCTGAGACTACTGCTCCAACAACCACTGCTGCTCCGGAAACCACCGCAGCTCCCGAAACTACTGCTGAAAAGACTACTCAAACTGAATTTAATGACCCTGCCGATCAGACTAATTCCGATTCTTCAAGCAACACAGGAAGCTCAGGCGGCGCATTTATTGATACTCCCAATTACAACATCAAGTCATCTTCGAGATATGCTTACAAGCAGCTTTCTGCAACAGAACAGAAGCTTTATGACAACCTTGTGACTGCTATCAGCAAGCTCGACAGCAAAGCTGATGTTCCCGACGGTCTTACCTCTGAGCAGGTCATCAAAGTCTACACCATTGTTTACGACTCCGAGCCTCAGCTCT
>JAGBFZ010000103.1 GCA_018110855.1 Oscillospiraceae bacterium | reverse complement strand
CTTATGTAAATTTTTGTCATTTTTTCAAGAAACTCCTCGGATACCTGGAGCTTTTTTTCATCAATTTCCAGAATAATATTCTGGAGCTGAACCTGCTTATTTCTGCGCTGCTTGCTTTCATTATCCAAAAAAAACATAGCACTCAATCCTTTTGTAGTATATTGATAATATTATAGCACATAAATAAAAAAAATGCAAGAGCTTTATGAATAAAAATAGTATATCAGATAATCTGTTTCCATTAAAAACAGATTAAAAAATGCCTTTCCTTAATGAGAATTTGCTGTTATATGTTGACAGATCACAAAAATTGGATTATACTTAAAGCATAGAAAGCAAACCCTAAACATAAAAAAATATTTTTCAGGAGGAAGATCATTATGTTTGAAAAAATGTTTGAAACCATCAGCAGCACAGGCAAGGCAGTTGGTGAAAAGACCAAGCAGGGTACGGATATTGTTAAGGCAAATCTCAAGATCACTGCTGAAGAAAAGGAGCTTAACGATGTTTATCTCGAGATCGGCAAGCTTTATTACAAGAATAACAGCGAAAATCCCTGCTATGATCAGATGAAGGAGCTTTTTGACAAGGTCAGCGAAAAGACAGCTCTTGTTGAGGATCTTAAAAACAAGGTTCGTCAGCTCAAGGGTGTTGTAATGTGCCAGAACTGCGGTGCTGAGGTCGATGAAGATAACTCCTTCTGCGGAAAATGCGGAGCAAAGATCGAAAAGCCTGAGATCGTTGAATCAGAGCCTACAGCAGATATCGAAACAGTTATAGATCACGAGGATACTGTTGATGTAGTTGATGAAAACGGCGAGGCAGCTATCAATATTGAAGTAGCCGAGGACGAAAGCTCCTCTGAGGAATGATGTGATCCCTTTGGGGCGCAGCGCAAAAAAGCGCAGCGCCTCATTTTTTGTAAAATTATTTAAAAGCTGTTTACAAGAGCGCAAATCTGTTGTATAATATATATGTATATATGATTTTGAAAGGATCTGCTATATGAAGGTCGATTGGAACAGCAAATATACTACCATTTCTGCTTATACTGTCATAACCTTTTCAATTTGTCTGGCTCTGGTGCTTGTCGTGGTAAAATTCTCAGATATTACCGGCGCTCTTGGGACAGCTGTAAATACATTATCATCATTTGTGTGGGGCTTTGTGATAGCCTTTCTTCTTAATCCCGTAATGCTCGCTGTTGAAAAGCTCATGAAAAAGCTCTTTGAGCGAAAGAAGCCTCATCCGAAGCTATGCAGATTCATCGGTACTATTGCAGCAATTTTTTTCGGCTTTGCAGTTATTGCAGCTCTTATTGCAATTATCGTACCACAGGTACTTGAAAGTCTGATGAAGATCTTCAGCAATGCTCAGAATTATATAAACAATATCTATACATGGATCAACACTACTCTTGCAGAATATCCCGATATCGCTACATACCTTAACGGACAGCTTGATAAGGTTGAGGTCACTGTAATAAATGCGGTAAACAGCCTTATCCCGAAGGTGGGGGACTGGGCTGTTAAGCTCAAGGACGGTGCAGTGGGCTTTGCAATAGCTCTCAAGGATTTTATTATAGGCTTTATCGTGGCAGTCTACCTTTTGCTTGACAAGGAGAAATTCATAGCTCAGTGCAGAAAGATAAATATTGCCCTGTTCCCCGAGAAAGTATCTGCTGAGATAGGACGGATCTGCTCAAAGATCAATAAATCTCTTAACGGCTTTATTACCGGAAAGATACTTGATTCCTTTATCATCGGAATGATATGCTTTATTCTGATGACAATATTCAAAATGGAATTTCCCGTTCTTATCAGCACCATCATCGGCATCACCAATATTATCCCGTTTTTCGGACCCTTTATCGGAGCGATACCATCCGCTCTGCTGCTGCTTATTTCTGCGCCCTCTCAGACGATATGGTTCATTCTCATGATATTAATTCTGCAGCAGTTTGACGGAAATATTCTCGGTCCACATATTCTCGGAGATTCAACCGGACTGCCCGCATTCTGGGTAATGTTTGCCATTTTCCTTGGCGGAGGCTTGTTTGGTTTTGCAGGAATGCTTCTTGGAGTGCCTATTTTCGCAGTGATCTATGCACTGATCCAGGAGGTATTGGAAACCCTTCTTAAAAGAAAGGGCCTTCCTCCGGAAACAGAGGCTTATTATCTGAAAAAAGAGCCTGTTGAAAGCGGCAAACCGCCGAAAATAAAAAAGGAGCAGCAAAAATAATGCCGCTCCGATGAAAAAATTTATTCGATTGATTTGGGTGCTCTGTCGGGTCTCATGGTTAGGGAAATTCTTTTTCTCTTCATGTCCACGTCGAGCACCCATACTTTTACTACATCGCCTACCTTGACAGCTTCGAGAGGGTGCTTGATGAACCTGTTGCAAATCTGCGAAATGTGAACAAGTCCATCCTCATGCACTCCGCAGTCAACAAAGCAGCCGAAATCGGTAATGTTTCGGATCGTTCCAACAAGCTCCATTCCTGCTTTAAGATCCTTCAGCTCCATAACATCGCCGCTTCTGAGAAGGGGAGGGGGCAGCTCGTCTCTCGGGTCACGTCCTGGCTTTGCAAGCTCCTTGAGGATATCCCTGACAGTGGGAACGCCTACACCGAGCTTGTCAGATAATTCCTGAACGCCGATCTTGTCAGCAGCAGCAGAAATATCGTTCATTTTCTCGCTGCCGATATCCGCAATATCAAAGCCGCAGATTTTAATAAGCTCTGAGGCAGCCTTGTAGCTTTCGGGGTGAACAGAAGTATTATCAAGGGGATTTTTGCCCATAGGCACTCTCAGAAAGCCTGCGCACTGTTCAAATGCCTTTGCTCCCAGCTTGGGGACCTTCATAAGCTGCTTTCTGTCGGTAAATGCACCGTTTTCCTCACGATAAGCAACAATATTTTTTGCAACGCCCGAATTGATACCCGAAATATATGTAAGAAGAGACTGAGATGCGGTGTTAAGATCAACTCCAACCGAGTTAACGCAGTCCTCCACAACTCCGCCTAAAGCCTCATCAAGACGGGCTTTGGGCATATCGTGCTGATACTGTCCCACACCGATGGATTTCGGGTCGATCTTCACAAGCTCCGCAAGAGGGTCCTGCAGTCTGCGGGCAATGGAAACCGCACTTCGGAGAGATACATCGTAATCGGGAAATTCCTCCGCAGCCAGCTTTGATGCAGAATAAACTGACGCACCTGCCTCAGAAACCACCATATAGGCAACCTTTCTGTCGATATCCTTGATTATTTCCGAAACTATCTGCTCGGATTCACGGGAAGCGGTACCATTACCGATCGCAATAGTCGTGACATTATATTTGTCAATAAGCTGTCTGATCTTCTGCTTGCCCTGCTCAATTTTGAATTTTTCATTGGTGGTAATGTAAGCAACGCCCGTGTCAAGAACCTTTCCCGTTCCGTCCACAACAGCCAGCTTGCAGCCTGTTCTGAAGCCCGGGTCAACACCCAGAGTAATGCTGTCCTTAACGGGAGGCTGCATAAGAAGCTGACGAAGATTTGAGGAGAAAACCTTGATTGCGGATTCGCTTGCCTTATCGGTCAGCTCAGTGCGTATCTCACGCTCCACAGACGGATAAATAAGACGTTTCCAGCTGTCAAGACAAGCTGCTTCCACAAGCTCTCCGCATTTGCAGGAGCTTTTTTTATATGCTCCGGTAATTATCCTTTCGGCTTCACCCTCGGGGAGAACTACAGTTACTTTGAGCTTTTCTTCCCTTTCGCCACGGTCGAGAGCAAGGATCCTGTGTCCTGCAATTTTGCTCACAGGCTCGGAAAAATCGTAGTAGTTCCTGTATGTTCCCTCGGGGTCCTTTTCTTCATTTCCTGCGGATATTACAGAGCCGCGGGCAATAAACTGCTTTCTGAGACGCTTTCTTAGCTCAGCGTCATCGGAAACATTCTCCGCAATAATATCGCAGGCTCCCGCAATGGCGTCATCAACGGATTCAACGCCCTTTTCGGGGTCTATATATTTCTCAGCTTCCTTCTCAGGCTCTGCCTTTGGGGATTGCTCAAGAATAAACAATGCCAGAGGCTCAAGACCCTTTTCCTTTGCTGCGGAAGCCCTTGTGCGGCGTTTCTGCTTAAATGGACGGTAAATATCCTCCAGCTCCACAAGTACAGACGCAGCGGAAATTGCTGCTTCAAGCTCGGGAGTCATTTTACCTTGCTCGGTAATGGAGTTTATTATCTCGCTGCGGCGCTTGTCGAGATTTCTTAAATATGCAAGCCTTTCGGAGATAAGTCGGATTGTCTGATCGTCAAGAGTTCCATGATATTCCTTGCGGTAGCGGGCAATAAAGGGTACAGTGCAGCCGCTGTCAAGAAAATTGATAATGTTGTCGATGTATTCCTGTTTGACGTTAAATTCGTTGTGAAGCTGTACATTTATTTCCATTTAGCTTTTCCTTTCAGTATTCATATTCCGATAAGATCAAAATCGGGAGTGTATTCCTCTTTTGCAGATGACCGTTCCTGCATAAATCCTTTGAAACCAAGGTCATATGCAAGCTCTGCCACCTTTTCGTATTCATAGGTGGAAATTCGTCGGTCGATCTCCTTGTGCTCGGCGCTTTTGTAAAAGGGCGTGTACTGGCTCATAAGGCTCAGAAGGAAGCTGTCCGTCGGATACAGCTCATATATTTTCCTGAGAATTTCTTCCGAATCACGGCGGTGAGAGGGGAGTACCATATGTCGGATAATTACACCCTTTTTCAAAATTCCGTTATTGTCAAATTTCGGCTTTCCCGCAAGCTCGATCATTTTTGAAACAGCCTTTGAAGCATATTCAAAATAATCAGCAGCAGCAGAGTATTTTTCCGACAGCTCAGTGCTGAAATATTTGATATCGGGCATGAAAATGTCCACATAGCCCCTGAGCATTTCGAGAGTATCCGTTTTCTCATATCCGCCGCTGTTGTATGCAACAGGGATATCAAGCTTTCCTCGGCATTTATCAAGAGCGGAGATTATCTGCGGAACATAGTGGGTAGGGCTGACAAGATTGATATTATGCGCGCCCTTGTCCTGAAGCTCAAGAAAAATTTCGGCAAGCCTGTCCACAGTTATCTCCCTGCCGAAATTCTCAGCAGATATTTTATAATTCTGACAGAAGCAGCATTTTAAGCTGCACCCGGAAAAGAAAACCGTTCCCGAGCCTTTAGTTCCCGAAATGCATGGCTCTTCCCACATATGAAGATAAGCCTTTGCGGCACGGGGCAAAAGCCCGCCTCCGCAAAGACCGTGAGTATGCTCTCTGTCCGCCATACATTCCCGAGGGCAGAGAGTGCAGCAATTTAATATGTTACTCATATTTGTGCGCAACAACATCCGTGAGAACGATGTCTTTGGTAAGGTAATTATCCTTTATGATATGCTCATCGGAATAGTCTGTTGAGAGATATTTCTTGTTATCATCAGCAAACACGGTTACAACAGTGCTGTCGGGTCCCAGCTTCTCACGGGCAAGTATACAGCCAAGCATATTTGCACCCGAGGAAATACCAACACCTATTCCAAAACGGCGTGACAAAGTCTGAGCCATGATGATTGAATCGATATCGTCAACCGAAATTATTGCATCAGCCTCATCAAGCTTGAGGATTGAAGGAATAAACTCATCGGAAATGCCTTGTATACGGTGCTTGCCGACCTTATAGCCTGTTGAAAGAGTTGGGGAGTTCAAAGGCTCAAGGGGAAAGATACCGCATTTGGGATTATCCTTTCTGAGTCTCCTGCCGATACCCATAACCGTACCGCCTGTACCTACTCCCGCAACAACTCCGTCGGCGGTCAGTCCCAGTGCGGAAAGCTGACGGGATATCTCCTTGCCTGTGTAAAGCATATGGGCTTCGGTGTTATCTTCATTGGAAAACTGACAGGGGAGAAATACATTTCCCTGCTTTGCAAGCTCTTCGGTAAGCGAAATGGAACCTAAAAAGCCTCCCTGCTCTCTTGAAACAAGGCGCACCTCCGCACCGAAGCTTTTCATCAGATTTATCCGCTCTGCGCTCATCCAATCTGGCATATAGATAATGACCTTATGGCCAAGATAGCTGCCGATAGCCGAGAAAGCGATCCCCGTGTTGCCGCTGGTAGCCTCGCAGATAACGTCTGAGGGGGAAATTGCATTGTTCTCATAGGCTTTTTTCATTATATGAAAAGCAACCCTGTCCTTGATGCTTCCTGTCATATTAAGGTATTCCGCTTTTGCAAATATCCGTCCGGGACGTTCTTTATAGGTGTAACGGATCTCAAGGAGGGGAGTTTTCCCGATAAGCCCTTCGATTCTGCTGAATTTATCTGTATTCATTGAATAGGATTACCTCTCATCTGATGGTTACATTCTGTCAAATGCCTGCTTGATATCCGCAATGATGTCATCAATATTCTCAAGTCCCACAGAAAGACGGATAAGTCCGCCGTCAATTCCTGCAGCAATAAGCTGCTCATCCGAGAGCTGACGGTGAGTTGCGGAAGCAGGGTGAAGAACGCAGGTGCGTATATCTGCAACATGGACCTCATTTGAAGCAAGCTCAAGCGAATCCATAAACCTGACCGCAGCGTCACGTCCGCCCTTTATTGAGAATGAGATAACACCGCTTGTCCCCAGAGGAAGATACTTTTCTGCCAGCTTGTGATATTTATCGTTTTTGAGACCCGGATAATATACAGCCTCGACCTTGTCGGAGGAAGCTATAAACTCAGCAGCCTTGAGGGCATTGCTGCAATAAACAGGCATACGGACTGCAAGAGTTTCAAGTCCGAGATTTAACAGGAACGATGAATGAGCGGCAGGATAGCAGCCGAAATCTCTCATAAGCTGCATTCTTGCTTTTGTTATGTAGGGAGCAGCAGGATACTGCTTTGTATAAACCGTGCCGTGATAGCTCTCATCAGGCTCGGAAAGACATGGGAATTTGCCGTTTGCCCAGTTGAATTTTCCGCTGTCAACAATAACACCGCCAACCTGTACAGCATGACCGTCCATATATTTCGATGTGGAGTGAACAACGATATCTGCGCCCCATTCGATGGGTCTGCAAAGGAACGGAGTTGCGAAGGTGTTGTCAACAATAAGGGGAACACCATGCTTATGTGCAGCGTCCGCCCACATTTCGATGTCAAAAACGGTGAGAGCAGGATTAGCAATGGTTTCACCGAAAACAGCCTTTGTATTTGGCTTAAAAGCAGCGTCAAGCTCCTCGGGAGTAGTATTAACATCTACCCAGATGCATTCGATACCCATTTTTTTAAGAGTGAAGCCGAAAAGGTTAACAGTCCCGCCGTAGATTGAAGAGGAAGCGATAAAGCTGTCTCCCGCCTCACAGATGTTCAGGATAGAAAGAAGAGAAGCAGCCTGACCGCTGGAGGTACACATAGCCGCCGCTCCGCCCTCAAGAGCCGCAATTTTCTTTTCAACACAGTCGGTCGTGGGATTTTCAAAGCGTGAGTAGATAAGGCTCAGTGTCGGGTCGTCGAAAACGTCCGCAACGGAGTTTGTGGAATCGTAAACATATGTTGTGCTCTGAACAATGGGCATAACACGGGGCTCGCCGTTTTTTGGTGTGTAGCCCGAATGCAGGCATTTGGTTTCAATTTTTGCTGTATTTTTGATTTCCTTCAATGTAAAGACCTCCGATAGTTGATTGTGAAAGTGT
>JAGBFZ010000102.1 GCA_018110855.1 Oscillospiraceae bacterium | reverse complement strand
TACCTCCGTCAGAAATTGCTTCCGTTCCAGCCCCAGTCGGGAGTGCTCATGTAGCTCACATATACCCTGTCGGTGGATATCCCCAGAACGTCCGTCATTATTCCCGTGATATTGCTTGTAAGCACACCCATAGCATTTTCCGAAGCCTTTCCGTAAAGACTTACCTCCACCATAGCGGCAGGCTCTTTTGTTCCCTTGAAATAAAGCTTGTAATTGTCCTCGATGCCCACCATGAGCCAGCCTTCGGATTTACCGGGAATGGAGGTGATAGCAAGACCGAGCGCAGATTTTATCCTGTCGGCTTTTTCTTCGGTGACCTCGGCGTTTGTTTTAACGTTAATAAACGGCATAAAAATTCCTCCTTGACCTTTTTATTGATTATACCACATAAGCATAATGTTTTCAATAAGGTTTGAATTTTTTTATTCGCTCAAAGGCTCATACTTTTCTGAGATCACTTTCCCGTTGCAGTCAATATCCGCAATTTTTCGTGTTTTATCCGTAACCTCGATTTCTGCGCAGTTCTTCTCATCCCAGCACATATAGGCGGCAGGGTCGCATTCAATATGAATATGATTTTCAAAAATTTTCCAATCGAATATATGCTCATGCAGCTGTACTTCCCAAAGCATTGAAAAATCACGGTCAAAACAGCATACAGAGGTTTCCGTAATAATGATATATGTATTATTGTGAAGTATTATATCAGATACCCACGGCTCAATATCAAGCTGCTTTGAAAAAAATATTTCACGCTTGTCAAGGTCAAGCCTGTAAATATTATTCTCGCTTAAAACGGTCAGAGTATTTTCTTCAAGCACAGCGCTCTCGCCCATGTTTAAATCGTCACAGACAAGAATTATGTCGGCAGATATGCTTGTTTCAACTTTTTCGCAGCTTATTAGCAATGGCTTGATGCTATTGTATTTTTTCAGCCCTTCGGGATTCAGAACAACATCATAATGCCTGTTGTCGGCAGAATCTAATGAAAAGGTCCTGTCAACGTAAAATTCAATAAAATATTTTTCATTTGAAAGCTTCATGCATTTTCTCCTTGGGCTTCAGGGAATGATATACCATTCAAAATAAAATATACCTGATGATTTTTCGCATACCGATGTTATTATATCACAGAATAATGCAGCTTTCAACATCTGAAAAATATTTTTAAAAACGTCAGACAGCCCTCTCCATTTTATACCCCACGCCGAAAACTACCTTTATGTAGCTTGGATTATGAGGATCGGGCTCTATCTTGCTTCTTATGCGGCGGATATGCTCAACCACCGTCTTTCTGACGGAATAAGGTGTTTCGTTCCAAACTCTGCGGTAAATGTCGTCAACTGTGCATACGGCTCCGCAGTTTTCCATGAGATATTCCACTATGCCGTATTCAATGGCAGTCATACGGATAAGGCTGCCGCTTCTGAAAACCTCTCTGCGGCGGCGGTCAATGCTTATGCTGCCGTTTGTAAGCGTTTCTCCGTCTGCGGAAATGATTCCGCCCGCTCTGTCCTGATTTTTCAGATATCTTCTAAGCAAGGAGACCACCCTTGCCTTAAATTCAAATCTGCCGAACTCATCAGCATTCATGCAGGCGTCTGCGCCCTTTGCAAGAGCCATTGTGCGGTATATCTCGTCGCAGCCGTCGGAAACGGTGAGAACGGGGATATCGGACATTTTCCGAAGCTCCTCGATAAGCCCGAATTCGGGAGCGGAAAGCCCCCCGTCTCTTACGACCATCATGTGCATATCTCCGAAAAGGCAGGTGTTTTCAAAGATATCCCCCTTTTCGTGAGGGATAACATTTATCTCCTCCCTCGAAAGCATATCCGAAAGGCTCATTGCCTCTTCCCTTTTGCCCTCACCGTATGCTATAATAACATTCGGGCGGCTTTTAATGCCCGTTATTTCGTTTTTAGCGGTAAATATCTTGTTTGCTGACATAAGCTTTCCTCCTGTTCTTTTATAAACGGGGCTTCCGTCTCTTTCTCTTTCGGAAAAAACCCTGTGTTTTTCGCTTCTGATATATAAACGATTCAGGACGGCAAAAAATTTCACTCGATTGGGTGAATTTACAAAAAATTCATATTTACCGTCGTTTTGCTAAATGATTAGCAGCAATTTTTAAGCAATATGCCAATATAAAATATGAGACATTTTCCGTTTTAAAGCTGTTATATATACAGAAACGTTTCAGACAAAAGGGAGAGTAAAAAATGACCGATTCGGAATTTGAAATAATAATGCGGCGGCAGATAAATTCCGTCCTGCGGCTTGCCTGCGCATATTTGAAATGTTATGCCGAGGCGGAGGACGCAGCGCAGGAGGTATTCATAAAGCTGTACCGAACAGAGATATCCTTTGATTCCCCGAAGGAGGAACGGGCATGGCTTCTTAAAGTAACGGCAAATTTATGCAAAAACCGACTGCGGACCCCGTGGTTTTCGAGACGAGCGGATATGGATATCCCCGAGGAAATGACGGCGGATTTTCTCTGCGAAGAAAAAACCGCCCTCACCGAGGTAATGAAGCTCCCCGAAAAATACCGCACGCCCATACATCTTTTTTACTGCGAGGAATACTCGGTCAGGGAGATTTCCGAAATAACTGGGATAAAGGAATCTACCATACGCACAAGACTTCAGCGAGGACGGGAGCTATTGCGCATAGCCGTCCCCAAAAATACGGGAAAGGAATGATAATATGAACATAAACAGCTATAAAAACGCCATGAACAATATTCAGATGCCGGAGGAGCGTATAAACGGCATACTATCCGCCGCACACAAGGCGCCCGTCCGCAGAAAAAAAGCCTTTCGCCCTGCATTTCCGCTTATTGCCGCAGCGGTGATAATGCTCACAGGCTTTACGGTATATGCGGCAAACAGCGGAGTTTTATCGCTGATATTCGGCGGCGAAAGGGATTATTCCCCCTTTGAGAATATGACGGGAGAGATGGAGATACATTCTCTCGATACCTATATAGACGGGCTGACTGTCACACCCATGGGCTTTGCCGCCGACAGCTATACGGTATATTCGGTGTTCCGTCTTGATTTTCCCCAGCCGCTGCCTGAGAGCGAAAAATATACCGAGCTGCAGCTTGACGGATACGGTCACTCCAATACTAAGCTGATGGATATACTGAAAAGCTTTTCCCCCGAGGGCAGAGCGTCGGGCGGCGCAATGGTCCGCTATATCAAAGAGGACAGCGACACATTATATGCCGCATACACGGTAAGCTGCGGCTATAAAATGAGCGGAGAGATCACCCTTGACTTCACCTGCCTGAATCTTGCAATAGGAGACTATAAAGGACTGATAATGGACAGTCTTATTTATGACACCCCTCTGTTTTCATCAAGCTTTACGGTGAATATACCCGATGTGGAGGGTGTGGAGCTTGAAACGGCGGGAACGGCTCTGGATGGCTATAATGCGAAACTGTATCCGTGCAGTATCGTTATAGATACCGTTAACAGTGCCCGTGTAAAATTGTTTTATGAAAACAACGAAGCTCTTCTTAATTCTGCTCTCCCCACTTATGTCACCATGAAAAACGGGGAAAAAATCGAAATAAGCGGTGCTTCGGTCTGCTACAGTTATTCGGATAAGAGCATTACCGTATCTGATCAAAGCTCTATCATATCCACAATACCCTATGGGCTGAATGGAGATTATCTCTATTACAGAGGATATCTCACATATCCTGTTGCCGCTGAGGAAATAGCTTCTCTCACCATCGGCGGCTGCACTGTTTATCCGAAGAAATAATACAAAACGGGAGTGAATTTCACATCGGAAATTCACTCCCGTAGTTTTATTATAATAAAGCTCTTATATAACCTCTTTGAGCACCAGATAAGCAACCGTTGCCAGCGAATGAGCCTCAACAAAATCTCTGTCAATGATAAAGCTGCCGTTTTCCAGCATTTTCTTTATCTCTGATACACGCTCAAAGCCCTCAAGCGCCTGCTGCTTGTCGGGGATAACAAAGAAGGATTTCTGCATGATGTGACGAATTTCCGTCCTGATACCGTGAGGAATGGGAACAGCATTTTCAGGCTGTTCAAAGGCAAATTCCTCGCAGGAAGCGTCAGCCGCAAACTTACCCGCAATATCATCGGCAGCCCTGTGACCGAACACAAGAGCCTCAAGAAGCGAATTGGAAGCAAGTCGGTTATTTCCGTGAACGCCTGTGTGTGAACATTCGCCCACCGCATAAAGACCGCTTATATCCGACCTTGCGGAAGTATTAACGTTTATGCCGCCCATAAGATAGTGCTGACAGGGGAAAATGGGGATAAGATCCTCGCCCATGTCGATACCCTGAGTTTTCAAGAATTCATATATCATGGGGAATCTGTCGCTGAGATATTCCTTACCCTTGTAGCGGATATCCAGATAAAATTCGTCGCTTCCCGTTCTGCGGCTCTCGAGGATTATGGAGCGTGACACCACATCTCTCGGTGCAAGCTCAAGGCGGTCGTCATAATTATGCATGAAACGCTCTTTATCGCAGTTTAGAAGATATGCGCCCTCTCCTCTTACGGATTCGGAAATAAGGAAGCATTCCCTTGATTCCTTGTTGTTGTAAGCGGTGGGGTGGAACTGGATAAGGGAGAGATTTCGTATCTCCGCACCCATTTCATATGCCATGGCAATGCCGTCGCCCGTTGCAATGGCGGAGTTGGTGGTGTAGTCATATACTCTGCCTATGCCGCCCGTTGCCATAACGGCAAAGGGAGCGGTAACGGTGGTGTGGATATCATCCTTCAGGATATCTGCGGCAAAGCCTCCGCCGATCTTTTTCATTCGGCAGAGAAGAGCATTGTCAAGAACGGTAATATTTGGATTTTTAAGCACAGCCGCTCTTATCTTGGCAGTGACCTCCGCACCCGTTGAATCCTTGTGGTGGAAAATTCTCCTGCGGCTGTGACCTCCCTCAAGAGTCCTGTCAAGCTCGCCGTTTTCGTCCCTGTCGAAGTCCACGCCGATGTCAAGGATATGCTGTATCTCCTGTGCAGCTTCGGTAACAAGCACCTTTACCGAGTCGGGATTGTTCTTGAAGCCGCCCGCAATAAGAGTGTCGTTGGTGTGAAGAGTGGTGGTGTCGTCGTCAACAGGCTTGTAAACAGCGGCAACTCCTCCCTGCGCCAGAGCCGAATTGCACAGCTCAAGCTCTCTCTTGCTGATAACAAGTATATTCATGCTTTCGGGCAGGCACAGAGCGGTGTAAAGACCGCCCACCCCCGTGCCTGCGATAATGACGTCATAATGCTTTTCCATAAAAATAACTTCTTTCTGCGGCTATTCCCGCAACTTATGTATTCACAGAAATTATACCACATTTTTCCCTTTTTTTCAATTGCAAATTATACGTTTATTTTGACTGCACAGGGCGGTGAAATATGCATAATGCTGAATTTATTTTCCAAATCGGTCAATCATACTTAATAAGCGTTTACATATTGTCTGAAAGGGAAGGTAATGAGCATGAACGAAAATCGTGAACGTCTCCATTTTGAAGAGGAAAGCCGTCTTGTGTCTTCTGCTTCGGGAAATATCACTCCGTATGACGCTGCTGCCGCAGGAGCAGCCTGTGCAAGGGCGGCGGAGGAAAGAGGCGAGGGAGCCATATTTGCCGCTCACGGCTCGGGAACGGGTGCAGATGCCCTTGCATATGCCTTTGCGGCGGGAGCGGCTTCCGCAGGAGCAAGGTGCATATTCGCAGGAGAATGCTGCGCTCCTGCGGCAGCATATGCGGCAAAGGCACTGGGCTGCGCCGCAGGCTGTCATGTCCATACTGAGATAACCGCATCTCTCGGATTCTTTGCAGGGGACGGACTGCCCCTTTACCGCAGCTTTGAGGAAAGTATGGAAAGGGAGCTATATGGCAAAAAGGAGCTTCCTTACAGCCATTTCGGAGATATCCGCTGCTTTGACGGCGCAGAGGAGCTGTATTCGGCTGCTATGAGAGCAATGCTCGGCTCTGAGATAACAAGAGTATATGCTGATGTTTACAGCTCCTCTCCCTCGGTGATGAGAGTGTGCGGAAATATCCTCGAAGGAAAAGGAAACCGCAGCGGCGAGCGAATTGCCTTCCGCATAAGCGCAGACGGAAAACGGATATCCGCCTATTCCGAAGAAACGGGATATGTTTTCAGAGACAGGCTCATCATGCTCTGCTGCCGCAGGCTTTTTGAAAGAGGGCATGACGCTGCGGTATGCGGCAGAGCGCCGAGAGCCCTTGAAAGGCTTGCGGGACTTTACGGCAGGCGCATTTTAAGCTGCGGGGGAGCAGTATGTATAAATGAAAAAAGCCCCTCGGAAGGCTGCCTTGCCGCAAGGCAAGCTGCCTCCGAGCAGCTTTTTATGAATGACGGTATCGCTCTGATGATAACCGTTCTCGATATCTTAGGTTCAGAGGAGAAAAACTTAAAGGAAGCCCTCAGAGGACTTCCCGAGTTTGCGGATATAAGCAGATATATCCCCGCAGACCGCCCCTCTGAGCTGTTAAAAAGGCTCTGCGTTCCGGGAATGGAGCAAAGCGGAGTTATCAGCGACGGAGAAAACGGCAGAGTCACCATACGCCCCCTGCGCACAGGCAAGGGGATAATGCTGAGCGTTGAAAGCACAGCCGCCGAAACAGCCGCCGAGCTGTGCGATTTCTATGCGGGAATGATCGCAAATAACAGATAAGGGTCTTGTCTCCATTAAAGGAATATCTCTGTTTGCTGTCCATAAAAATTCCTACTGTCATTCCTTTTTTATTCCGTATTTTTCGTAAAATGTGTCAATATCCTCGGGGGAGCGGACAAGCTCCGCAAAATGCAGCCGCCTGTCCTCGGGACTGTAAAAGCCGATCGTCCTTTCCCCTGTGCATACGCTTGCTTCAACCCTTATATCCTCGGGGGAAAAGCCCTCGGGTATGGGCATGACCTTTGCTTTTGGCTTACTGAACAGTCCCATTTATATCTCCCTTTCAAGTTTTAATAATTGTCCTTGCCGCCGAAACGCTTTGACTGCTTTCGGCGGTTTTTGTTGCATAATGCCACGTCCTTCGACCATTGCCGCTTGCGCCGCAGTAATTCCTCCCTGTCGGGTATCTCAGCTTCGGCTTTGAGCTGCTTGTAGCTTTCCCATCTTCCTTCAGAAAGCTCGCCCCGCTCTATTGCCGCTCTGACCGCACAGCCCGGCTCCGACTCATGGCGGCAGTCGGAAAAGCGGCACATCCGTGTATAGCCTTCCACGTCCTCAAAGGTTTCGCCGATACCCTTTGAAATGTCCCACATTCCCAGCTCTCTCATGCCCGGGGTGTCGATAATCATTCCGCCGTTTTCAAGGCGTATGAGCTGACGATGGGTGGTGGTGTGATGACCCTTGGAGTCGTTTTCTCTTATGCCGTTTACATTCATTATCTCTTCTCCCGCAAGGGCATTCACAAGGGTGGATTTTCCAACACCCGAAGAGCCTGCGAAAACCACTGTCCTGCCATTGCTCACATATTCTCTCACCCTGTCAAGCCCGAAGCCCGTTTTTGAGCTTATGGGGATTATCTCAGCACCTGCCGCAGCCCGTGAAAGCTCTGCGGCAGCGGCTTCGTAATTATCCGATATATCCGCCTTTGTGAGCAGAATAACAGGTATTGCTCCGGACTGCCACGAAAGGGTCAGATATCTTTCCAGCCGCTTGGGATTCAGATCGTGATTCAGTGATTGCATAATGAATACATAATCGAAATTTGCGGCAACTGCCTGCTCTCCACGTCCGGGGGTGGGGTCTCTCCTTGAGAAAAAGGAGCGTCTCGGCATGGTTGCGGTTATAAGACTGTCTCCGATGGGGTTATATTCCAGCTCGACAAAATCTCCCGCTGTGGGGTAATCCTCGGAATAGTCCCTGTATGCGCCCGTTTTTGTTCTTGCGCTGATGATGCCATGCTCGCAGACTGCTTCAAATCGGTCTCGGTGTACGGCTGTTATTCTTGCGGGAATATGCCCTTCGTCCGAAAGCGCTCCGCCCTTATAGCCGTAATCCTTCATATCTATTGTCTGATCGTTCATTTTTAAAGCCTCCGTAATAACAAGTAATGTTTATAATGCTTTCTGCGTAAATTTTTTTCATATCACAACACTCCTTTAACGGCGGCAGAATTTCTCTCTTTTTCTGAAAATGGGTAAAAAAATACACACCCCTCAGGTGTGAAGCATCAAGGCATATGCCATTGTATCCATTCTCACAAAAAGGTCATTTCGGGCATAACAAATCAAAGGGGATATTCCCCGCAGATCTTTTAAAGCCCGCATATTCAGTTTTAAAAAGCTGCCACCTCATATTTTACAGTCATCAAAAACAGCTCCTTTCAATGTGAATTTTATTTATTATAGCATGGGCTTGGCAGGTTGTCAAGAAGTTTTAAAAATTTCCCTGCTAAAAAATATTATAAAAATCCGAAAAAGCCCTTCCATTTTCCACGGGGATTTGGTATAATATAATCGTGTAGACTTTTATGCCATATTTTTCGGAAAGGATAGATATAAAAATGACAAGCAGAAAAATACGCTCCGTCCCCTTGATGATAGCCGCGGCAATGCTCATAAGCCTGCTGTTTGCGATGTTTCCCGCAAAGGCATCGGCGCTGACCTTTACGCCGAATTTCACTATTTCAAGCGAAGCGGCGGTAATGATAAACCTTGATAAGGACACAGTGGTTTATACCAAAAATCCCGATAAGAAGATGTATCCTGCGTCACTCACCAAGATCATGACAGCCATGATAGTTCTCGATAACGTATCCGACCTTGATAATACATACTTCGAGGCTCCCCTTGCGGTTTTTGACGAGCTTTACGGACAGAATGCCTCGGCTGTGGGTCTTGAAAGGGGCGAGGAGGTCTCTGTAACGGATCTCTTATATTCCCTTATGCTCAAATCCGCCTGCGAATCGGCAGGTGTGCTTGCCTATCATGTGGGCGGTGAAAGCACTGCAAATTTCATTGATATGATGAATCAGAAGGCGAAGGAGATCGGCTGCACAGGTACGAATTTCGTAAATCCCCACGGTCTTTATGATGACAAGCAGTATACCAACGCCAATGACATGGCTCTTATTGCAAAATATGCTGTGGATAATTATCCCAAGCTTGTGGAGATCGCCACCACTCCCGAATATGAAATGCACGCTACCAACGTTCACGGTGAGGGCTGGGCGCATATTTACCACACCAACAGTATGCTCAACCGTTCCAGCAGCTATTATTATCAGTATGCAAAGGGCTTCAAGACGGGAACTCTTGACGAATCGGGAAGAAATCTCGTGACACTCGGCTCAAGGGACGGAAATAATTATCTTCTTGTTACCATGGGCTCGCCTATGTATGATGAAAACGGGGACTCCGTATATCTTCATTATGACGATCATAAGAATCTCTACGAATGGGCATTCGAGAATTTTGAATACAAGCAGATACTTCAGTCCAACAAGGAAATAACCGAGCTTCAGGTCCGCTTCGGAGAAAGCAGCGATTTTGTCCGTCTTGTTACCGCCGAAAGCTACAGCTGTATGTGGCTAAAGACCATAGATACCGCTCGTCTCAGCGAGAAGATAACAATTGACGAAAGCCTTCTCAACGAGGACGGCACCATTACCGCACCCATTTCAAAGGGGCAGGTATTCGGCACCTATTCCCTGTCCATGTCGGGCGAGGAGGTATGCTCCGTTCCCCTTGCGGCGCAGGACGATGTTACACTATCACAGCTTGCATACAGCTGGGATAAGGCAAAGCAGTTTATTTCCTCGGGCTGGTTCATTGCCGCAGCAGCCATTGCCGCCGCTCTTATTGTGATATATATAATAATATACGCAGTTTCAAGCAGGAAAAAGAAGCGCAGACGTGTCAGAAGGAAAAGAAAATTCTGATTCGCAGAGCATTTTGCATTAAGGAGAGTCGGAAATGTCCCACCCAATGAAAAAGGTACTATATTCCCTGACGGTGGCAGCAGTTACAGCTGCCGCCGCGGGTTTTTTCTGCCTTTTTATGTCAAAGCCTGCTGAAAACGGTCGGGCGGTCATTTATTTCACTGAGACAGCTTCCCAAAGCGGTGTGGTGGATACCGAGATATCAAGAAGCGTTTCTGCGCTTCGCCGTACTGTTTCCGATGATGATTTTCTCAAAAAGGCTGCCGTGGGCTCAGATGTGACCGTCAGTGAGATAAAGGAAGCTCTTTCGGTGGCAAGGCTCGGAAATTCTTCGGGAGCGGAGATAATTCTCAGCGGCATGGATAAGCCCTCGGAAGCTCCTATTATCCTGATGAATATACTGTATCTTGCGGAAAATTCTACCGAAATACCACCGTTTAAGGTGATATCGGGATGCGATCTTTCAAATGCTCCTTCGCTGCCTTATCCGAATATAACGGCAGGGGCAGGGATTGCGGGCGGGCTTGTCTGCTATATTGCAATGTCCGCCGCCGGGGGCGGAAGAAAGCGTTCCTACCGTACCGAAAAAGCTGATACAGAAAATGATTATCAGTCTGCTTTGCTGATGCAGAAATACATTGAAGATGCCTGCAAGGCGGCGCTTGACTTAGGCGAGCTTCCTCTGACAGCTCCGGAGGGACTTGAAAAAAGCGGATATATCGCAGCTGCGGACAAGCTGACCGAGGCTGCCCGCAAAGGCTCTGCCAAGATAATTGCTGTTGCGTCGGACAGCCGAAGAAGCAGGGAAGCTATCCATCCCGCCGCAAAAATAACCTCCTATCTTGCCTGCGCTCTTGCCGAAACGGGCAGGAGAACTGTCATAATCGACTGTATGCTGAATGATCCTGCCGTTTTCAGAATATTCAAAACATCTCCCACAGGCGGTCTTTCGGATTTTGTAAGGGGCGAATGTGCCGTATGGGATATTATTTCGGTCAATGCTCGGAAGGGCGTTGACGTTATTTCGCGGGAAAAGAAAACGGGAGATCCGAATCCCGCAGAGGTTTTCTCTTCCCCCGAATATGAGCGGTTATTGGAATATCTTGCTCCACAGTATGACTATATCCTCCTCTGCGCTTCCCGTGCATGGGACTGCAATGAATGGGGGAATATTACCCAAAGCTGCGGAGGATATGTTATTGTTGCGGGCGAAGAAATGATCAGTGCAAATGTCGCCAAGGAGATACTTGGACAGAAAAGCGGATTTATTGCTCTTTGCAAAGTAAAAAAGCAGGAGCCTGCCGAAAAATGAGAAATAATACATATGATTAAGGACGGTCATGATATATGAAAAACTTTACTGTGTCTCTTGCGCCACCTTATGAAAAGGCGGGGCTTTCCGGAGAGGGACTTTGCCCGTCTCTTTCCTGCATTATCCATGATACAGACCCCAACAGAAAATTTCCTGCTTTGATAGCCGTCCCTGGGGGCAGCTATGAGCACTGCTCAAAAAGGGAAGGCGAGCCTTGTGCGGCAAGGTGGTATTCACACGGATATAACGGCTTTGTGCTTGAATACAGCTGCGTGAACAAGCCGTTTCCCACAGCACTTTTAGAGCTGGCGGCAGCGGTGGAATATATCCGCAGTAATGCTGACAGCCTGCAATGCAATGGCAATATCATTCTCTGCGGATTTTCCGCAGGAGGTCATCTCTGTGCGAGCCTTGGGGTGCATTATGACAGATATGCGGAGCTTTTTTCCGAAAATATCCGCCCCGATAAAATAGTTCTCTGCTACCCTGTTATCACAACGGGGAAATTCACCCATGCCCTTTCTGCACAGAATATTGCTCCCACCGAGGAGCTTAAATCACTTGCAAGCCTTGAAAACCATGTTTCGGATAAAATGCCGCCTGCGTTTATCTGGCACTGCGCCGATGACAAGACCGTTCCTGTTGAAAACAGCCTTATGTTTGCTGCTGCCATGTCCCGAGAAAAAATACCTTTTGAGCTGCATATTTTCCCCGAAGGCGGTCATGGAATTGCCATGTGCGACATCACCACCGTTAAAAACAACGATCCGAGATATATAAACGAGACTGCCGCAGGGTGGTTTGAGCTTGCTCTGAAATGGGCTGAAAGAGCATAAAAATATCCCCCGAATTTTCATTCGGGGGATAAATTATTTTCCCGTAAGCGCGCTTCTTCCAACCTTGTCATAAAAGGCTGATATGAAAATAACAGGGGCAGAAAAATGCACCGAAGGCTCATTTGTGGAAAAGCTGTATGTATTATCCGCATAGCACTTTGCCGCAGGTGAACCTTTTTCAATATGCCATTTTGAGTATTCATCGCTGCGCTCCAGATTTGCGCCGCTGACGATCATTCCCGCAAGGGGCGGTTCATTTTCCATGGACGCACTCATGGCATGATAGGGCATATTGCAGCAGTCGCCGCCGCAGCCCGTCATATAGGATATCCCCATGGGATTCTTGCCGAAAACATAGCCCAGCTGATCTGTGGCTCCCTCAAGATATTTCTGTTCTCCGCTGACAAGATATGCGGTTATAAAGCCCATGCAGTCTGAAAGGACCGCAAAATTGCTTCCGTAGGAATATCCGCCGCCTGCGCTTCTTGCAGTGCGGTAGCCGCTTGAGCTTGCCGCAATGCACATTCTGTCCGCTCTGTCGGTGAGACGTTTTCTGATAAATGCTTCTGTTGAGCGGTCTCTTGCACGGCTGTTCAGAAGGTAGGAGAGGGCGGCAAATCCGCCGCAGGAGGAATATCCGAAGCCGCAGAAGGAAGAAAGGAGATATTTCTCATTTATCATCTGCTCAAAGCTGGATTCTCCCGTAAGGGCGTACATTTCGCACATAGCCCACATAAATTCACTCTCGATGGAATTGAGCATATCGCCGCTTTCCGAGGCACTTCCGAGCCTGCTGCAATAGCTTTCGTATTCCTCGGTCTGCAATGCCCATATCCAGCTTCTTTCGGCAGCCATGCGAAGCTTTTTTGAAAACGCAGGATCGTTATCTGCGAAATACTGCGCTCCCAGTGCGGCAGAAGCGGTGAAAAGCAGCGCTGATGAGCAGCTCTTTTCCGAAAAGAAATATGTCCCGCTGTCCTCCTCGGGAAGAACGATATCTGCGGCACAGGTGGATATACCGCTGTAAACGCCGCCGCTTTTGTCCTGCATTTTAAGGAGCCACTCAAGCCCCCAGCGGCTTTCGTCTGCGATCTCCTCACGCTCATCTGCGTCGAAGCTCTCTCCGAAAAGCTTCAATGCATACAGCATATCAGCTGCGGCAAGACAAGAGCTGCGAAGTGATTTATCATATCGTCCCCCTGTGTGCCATCCGCCTGAAGCATCAGCATAGGAGCCGTTGATCAAAATACTGTCGGTGTGACATTCCTTGTGAGCGTAATTTCCGCAGCGGGACTGAGTGCCTGTCAGGTCATAGCCGCAGCGATTTGTAAATATGCCGTTAAGCACGGTTTTGCGAGCATTTTTATAAGGCTCGGCGGATATTTCAAAAACGTCCGATCGCCTGTATCCCGCACGGATAAAATAGGAGCCGCACACATTAAAATCGGAAAAATCGGCAAGCTTGACCGTGTCCCCGGATTCTCTGTCGAAAAAGGGGCAGGTAAGACGGCCTGCGTAAACGCTCACGCCTGTTTCCGCTTCAACAAGATAAAATATGCCGGCTGTGACCCTGCACACAGCATTTTTGGGCATACCGGTCATATAACCGAGATGATTTACCTGTATCCTTTTTCTCATGCACTCGCCTCCCTGCTTACCACGCGGTATACATATTTTTCTTTATAATCTTTATAATAATTATACCTTATTTCGGAAAATCAATATAGTGATACCTATGACGAATATAAAATATTATTTTTTTGAATTTTTTAAATTTGCTTGAACGGCTTGAAATCGCTGTCAGGCTATGTTATAATTTGTATAAATCTAAATATTTGCGGCAAAGGAGTTTTTTGATATGGAGCTTAAATTTGACAGCACAATGATCAATTTTTACGGCAGAACAGATATGAAAAATGACGGGGCATATTTCTATTTCCCTTCCACCTCGGCGGAGGTTCGGTTCAGGGGAAGCGAGATATATGCCGTGATAAATGCAAATATCGTATGGGGAACGGTTTCCCTCGGCTATGTTATCGACGGCAGAATGGGCAAAGTCCCCCTTAACAGGGATAATAACGGCAAGGATATGACCTATCAGCTTGCAAATTCTCTTGACCCCGATGCAGAGCATACTCTGATCCTTTACAAAATGAACGCAGCTAATCTGAGCTTTGCATTAAAAGGCTTCTCCTGTGACGGTGAATTTACAGCCCCCCCCGAAAAGCCTGAGCTGAAGCTGGAATTTTACGGTGACAGCGTTTCTGCGGGAGAGGTCACAGAGGCTTATGATTTCGTGGGAAGAAGCGACCCTGCTTCCCATGACAGTGCCTATGACAATTCCTATCTGAGCTACACATGGCAGACCGCAAGACTTCTTGATGCACAAATACAGAACGTTTCTCAGGGAGGAATTGCCGTATTTGACGATACAGGCTATTTCCATGCGCCGAAGATGATCGGCATGGAATCGGTCTATGACAAAATGTGCTATTTCCCCGAGGGAGGAGAGCTTACCGAGTGGGATTTTTCACGCTATACTCCCGATATAGCTGTATTTGCTCTTGGTCAGAACGACAAGCACAACGGCATTACCGACAAGGACGATATTGACATTTACGATAACAATACCCGCACAAAATGGAAAGAGGGCTACAAGGGTATCGTCAAGAATATCTACGCTCATTACGGAAATAATACCAAGTATATTTTCCTCACCACCCTGCTCATGCACGACCCCGAGTGGGACAAGGCAATTGACGAAGCAGTAAACGAGCTGAAAGCCGACGGCATACCCGCTTATCATATGCTCTTCAAGCGAAACGGTGCCGCTACCCCGGGACACCCCCGTTATCAGGAGCACAAGGAGATGGCTGAGGAGCTTGCGGCTTATATCAAAGGGATATTATAATGCTTGAAACGATTTTCAGGACAGATTTTGAAATACTTGAATTTATAAGCGAAAATCTCAGATGCGGCTTTATGGACGTTCTGATGAAGCTGTTTACCTATGCGGGAAACTGGGGCATTTTATGGATAGCCATAACCATAGTCCTGCTTATTTCAAAGAAGCACCGCAGGCTGGGGATAACTATGGCGATTGGACTTATACTCTGCCTCGGAATAGGAAATCTTCTTCTGAAGCCACTTGTGGGACGGGACAGACCCTTTATCATTGACCCTCGGATCGTCACGATAATATCGCCGCCGTCGGGATATTCCTTTCCGTCGGGGCATACCTTTTCCTCGTTCACCTCTGCGGCAATAATTGCAATGCACAGCAGAAAAACAGGTATATACGCCATAGCTGCGGCTGTGTTTATAGGCTTTTCACGCCTGTATTTCTGCGTTCATTTTCCGTCGGACGTCCTTTGCGGAGCGGTTTTCGGTGTTATAACAGGAGTGACCGTTTACCGTATCATGAACAGAAAGCCAAAGGGAGATATCCCGAAGGAGTCTTCCGAAAGCTGATAATATATTATATTAAGGGCTGCTGCGGGCAGCCCTTTTTCATATATGCATAATATGAAATTCTTTCAAAAGGTTACAAACCGAATACAAATCGGTATCAAAAACAGGCAAAATGATTAAATGATGAAAACAAAAGGCTGACAATTCGGGAAAACCCATTGACATAAAGCATTGCGGCTGATATTATATTATTGCGGGAGTGCGTACTCCCTATATTTAACTAATAACTAATTTTTCCGAAAGGAGATGCTCGGCTTGGCGGAATACAGCATAAAACTTTGTATGGGCTGCATGGAGCCTAAGGATACCGAAGGCGTATGCCCCCTGTGCGGATATTCACCCGATGTTCCGTCTCTGCCCGAATATCTGTCCCCCGGGACCTTCCTGAATGACAGATACATCGTGGGAAAGCTCCTGCGCTTCAACGGAGAGGGCGCCGATTATATAGGCTTTGACACCGTTACCTCTTCAAAGGTCACTATCAGGGAATATATGCCCGATACCCTTTGCAGCCGTGCTAAAGACAGCCCTGTTATTGCTGTGAAGCAGAACAGCGTTGTTCAGTACAAGGCGTTTATGTCCGAATTTGTGGAGCTTAATAAGATGCTTGCCAAAATGAGGACCTTAGGGCACATCAACCCTGCTATTGATATGTTCGGGGACAACAACACAGGCTATGTGATATTCAGATACATTGAGGGAATGAATCTGGGAAAATACCTCAAGGAGCACGCAGGAGAGCTTACATGGGACGAGGTAAAAAAGCTCTTTCCCCCTATTTTCACCACTCTTTCCCTTATACATAATGCGGGGCTTGTCCACAGGGGCATTTCACCCGATAATATTATCGTTGATGAAAAGGGCGAGCTGAAGCTTATCGGCTTCTGCATTGCCGACGCCCGTACCGCAAATACCGAGCTTGCTTCCGAGGTATACAGCGGATATGCCGCTCCCGAGCAGTACAGCTCCAGCAACTGGCAGGGCACGTGGACTGACGTTTACGGCATC
>JAGBFZ010000101.1 GCA_018110855.1 Oscillospiraceae bacterium | reverse complement strand
GATATGAAATCTATCGGCGCGGAGACAAACCAGCCGACCCGCACGAATTAACAGCGCGACCTCGCCGCGGGTCGTCACCCGCTTATGATTTGTGGGGCTGATATGTCTCAGTCCATTTACCCATTGCGCATCTTTTTTATCATAACGATCCCGTCCTCTTTAGGAGAGGAATACATCCCCCGCCTGACCCCGGCCCTTTCAAATCCGAAGGAGCCGTAAAGCCCGATAGCAGGTAAATTTGAAGCCCTCACCTCAAGAGAAATGCTCTCGGCAGTTTCGGGAAGAGCCTTTTGAAATTCGGTCAACAGCGCCGTTCCGATACCGTTTTTTCTGAACTCGGAAGCAACGGCAATACGCTCAATATACCCCGAAAACCCGTCACATGAGCCTATGATGTATCCCCGAACACTCTCGCCGCAAACATCAGCCATAACAATGTTTATTTCCTCGGAAATAGCGCCCTCAACAGACCTTTCCGACCACGGATCCGAAAAAGCCTCTTTTTCTATCTCAGCAATTTTGGCAATATGCACGCTCTCCGCCCGAATAATCATAGCCCCTGTTCCTTTCTTATGCAGGAAATAAGCTCCTTAACGTCCGCAATAGAGGAAAGCTGACCGCAGCGTCCCCTGTAACCCGCAGCGCCCTTCATACCCCTGAGATAAAAAGCGCATTGCCGCCTTGCCTCCGCCATGGCAAGCCGCTCGCCCTTAAATCCCACAGCAAGCTCCGCCTGCCTTAGCATAGTGTCAAGCCGATCATTCAGATCGGGAGGACATGGAATTTCCCCTGTCTCAAGAAAGCTCTCTATCTCATGAAAAATCCACGGATTCCCATAGCTTCCCCTGCCCACCATAACAAGGTCGCAGCCCGTCTCACGGTACATTCTTTCGGCGTCCTCCGCACAGGAAATATCCCCGTTTCCGATAACGGGAATATTAACAGCCTCCCTGACACGCCTGATAATGTCCCAGTCTGCTTTCCCGTGATACATCTGATTTTTCGTCCTGCCGTGAACAGTCACCGCCATAGCCCCCGCCGACTCCATGATTCGAGCAAATTCGGGAGCATTGATACAGCTTTCGTCCCAGCCCGCCCGAATCTTCACCGTAACGGGAACATCGCTGTTTTGAACCACAGCTCTCACAATATCATAAGCCCTGTCAGGGTCCTTCATAAGCGCACTGCCGCTGCCGTTTCCCGCAATTTTCGGAACAGGGCAGCCCATGTTGATATCCAGAATGTCGGGACGATATTTCATCAGCATACCCGCCGCTCTGCCGCAGAACTCCGCCTCGTCCCCGAATATCTGCAAAGCATAGGGACGCTCCCTGTCATCAACGGTGCACAGCTCCTCGGTTTTCCTGTCGCTGTAGCAAAGCCCCTTTGCGGATATCATCTCCGAAACCATGTAAGCCGCCCCATGCTCCTTGCAGACGAGCCTGTAAGCCCTGTCAGCCACCGAAGCCATGGGAGCCAGCGCAGCGGTTTTCTTTATCCGTACATTTCCGATATTCACCCGATATCTTCCTCCGGAACAATATTCATGGCAAGCCTTGCCTTGGTAATAACAGTCTCCTTATCGCCGTCAAGCAGGATAAGCCTGCGCCCGTCCGAAATAATTATCTTCCCGTCCGAGCAAAGCGCATAATCGAGAACGCCCTTTTTAATGACCGTCTCGCTGCCGTCCGCCTCTCTTTTAACAAGCACACGGGACAAGGGCATGAGAGGAGAGGTGCTGTCCTTCTCGTCCTCCTCCTTTGCAAGCCGTTCCGCATTGATAATGTTGCCGTCAATGATAATATCCCGTTCCGAGCGTCTCTTGACCTTGTCATAGGAGGGCAGACCGTCGCTTCCGCTTTTGAGAGATTCGCCGCCCCACATGGTACACATAAAATTAAGCCAACCGAAAAATCCCTTTAAGACCCTGAATGGGAAAAACAGGATATCGGAAAACTTAAAGCCCTCTTTTTCATGCTCGCCGCCATAGGGCTGCCTTATGTAGAAAATATTCCCGAATTTGTCATCCTTTATCCTGAGATGATCGGTTTTTGGGTCTGAGAGAAACTCCACTATCTCTCCCCTGTCAATGTCAATATAAGCGCCGCTTCGTGGGGAAACCGCCGCCACAGCGCCGTATTCGTTTCTGCCGTTTCCAGCAGCAGAAAAATAAATGCGGTTCTTGTGACATCTGCTCCAATAGGGATTTTCCTCGGAGCTGTCCCCGTCGGTAAGCTCATCATAAGCGGAGGAAGGCGGCTCCATCACCGCAATGTGAAGCTCAGTGGAATTTGACCCGATGCTCACCGCCATTTTCCCGTCAAGGCAGTCAAAGGAGCCGAAATGAAAATTGTTTCCCGAAAGGATAAGCCCCTCATTTTCGTCTGTCCTGTCGAAGCTGCGGCTGTACAGAGAGCATGACTCGTCCAGCCTCACACCGTAAATAAGCTGTCCCTTGTTTTCGCAAAGCCCCGTAATGCGTGCCAGAACCACAGGGTCGCCCATATCGGGTCTTGCCGCCCCCGTGAATCGTGCGCCCGTTCCCGTGGTTTTCCATTCCGTCCTGCGGCGAATGCTCTCAAGAGTCTCCTTGTATTTTATAATTCTTCCGCAGGGAATTTCTGTCTTGTTTCCCCCGTCAATGCGGTAAATTTTATTTTCCGAGGTGTATGTAATTTTCATTCTGCTGCCTCCATTTTTCTTATTCATCAGTCTCCGACATCAAAGAATTGCTGTTCAGCCATTTCAGTTCAAAAAATCCCTCTCCATAGGAAACACCGTCAAGCTTCCACACGCCGTCCTCAAACGCCAGACGGAAGGTAAAGGGCATGATAATATCTTCGTCATAGCCCCAATCCTCAGCTTCGCCAACTCTTTCGCAGTTATATGCAACAGTATTTTCACCCGTTTCATATCCGACAATGCGGCTGTAGCTCCAGCCCGCCTGTCCCCCGTCTCCCGAGCTTATATAAAGCTCACCGTCTATCCCCAGATAATTGCTTGGAGAATTTCGGCACAGCTCGTCAAATCCACGCTCCGTCAGACCGATTCGGTTCATAATGAACTTCTTTGCCTCTTCATAATCCATAGGAGCGTAAATATCATTTTCCCTGTCGGTGAAATATCCCGCAGATTTCCTGTAACCGCTGTTCACAAGATATGGAGCAATACCGTCAATACCGTCCAAGGTTATCCGGTCCTGATTATCGATCTTCCATGAATATTCAATTCCGTACCCGAAAAACTCCTCTGCAGCCCTTCCGAAATACACACCTGCCCTCTCACCCGCAAGCAAAATATCCTCAGCAGATGAATTTTCGTCAATGATGATTTCGGGAAGCTCAGCACTGTCAATAAGCCACTGAACGTCCTCGGAGGAAGCAGTCTGAACGGGTTTCTCCTCCGAAATGACAGTTTCCCTGAGTTCGGTCTGCATAACAGTTTCCGAATAAAACGTTTCGGGTATAGAGGTGTCCGTGACCTCTTCATTTCCCGTACCGCAGGCAGAAAGCAGAATACCGCCCATAATGCAAGTCATAGGCAAAAGACCTTTTATTTTCACTCTGCGTCTCTCCTTATTTCCCCATCTCAAAAGCCGCCGCAGCCCAGCCGCCCGACTCTCTCAGCTCGGTGCGGATAAAGCCGTTTTTCTCCATAGCCTCCATCACTTCACTGCACCTCTCGATGATGATGCCCGAAATGATTATCCTTCCGTGAGGAACAAGAAATTCCCCGAAAATAGGAGCCATGGCAATAAGCACGTCCGCAACGATATTAGCGGTAATAAGCTGATAACCGCCGCCTATCTTTTCCCTGAGCTTTTCGTCCGAAATGATATTTCCGTCAAAGGTAACATACCTGTCGGGAGAGATATGATTTTTCGCCGCATTCTGAGCAGCGATCTTAACGCTGTTGAGATCAATATCCACTGCACAAGCGTCTTTTGCACCGAGAAGCAAAGCCGCAATGGAAAGAATACCGCTGCCGCAGCCAATATCAAGCACACGGTCATTTTCCGAAAGATTGGTTTCCAGCAGCTCAAGACAAAGCTGAGTAGTGTTGTGCTGACCCGTTCCGAAGGAGGATTCGGGGTCTATCTCCAGCACAGTCCTGTCCTCTGTCCCCTCATAATCCTCCCATGAGGGCTTTATAACCAGCTTGTCGCCCACAGTAAGGGGCTTGAAATACTGCTTCCAGTTGTTTGCCCAGTCCTCCTCACGGACATTTGAAAGCTCGCAGGCAAGCCTTCCGAATTTCTTCTCCGTATCAATAGCGGAAAGCTCTGCCATCTCGGTTTTCACCATAGCAAGCATATCCGCCCCCTGAGAATTGTCCGCAAGATAAAATGTAACGCAGGTCTCGCAGTTTTTCAGGTTCATAAGATCATCGTCTATATAATCCCAGTTGCCCGTCTTGTCGTTCAGAAAATCCTCAAAATCCTTGGCGTCCCTTATCTGAAATCCCGTAACGCCCACGTTTAAAAGCCTGCCGCAAACAGGGTCAATTCCCTCGGTGGTGGTGTATATATTTACCTCAGTCCAGTTCATGAAAATTCCTCCCAAAAATATTCTGACATAGCTAAGATAATTATACCACAGACTTATTTAATAGTCAAACATTTTTGTGCGGGATATCAAAGCCCCCACAGGTAAATTTATCCTGTAAATATCATCAATGGGAACCTCTACGCCGTCTAAGAAAACAAGCCTGCCCGCATATTCATCAATGCGCCTGAAATGCCCCGTCAATGTAACGTATGCACCCCCCGATTTCTTTAAATCGGGAACGAAATATTCCACCCCGATCTCGGGAAAACCGCCGCACTCACGAAGGAACCCCAGCTTCATGTTAATATCGGAAATGCCGTCCTCATCAGGCTCCCGCCTCGAATCGGTAAGCCGTTCCGTCTCCCTCACTGCATCATCATAGCCGCTCAGAGCTGCAAAGGGAGCAAACTGCGCCGCACGATTAAGCCTTCCCATAGGCACACGAACAGGAGAAACATGATGCGACCGCATAATGATATCCCCGTAAACATTTTCGCTCATAAGCCTTTCGGACATAAAACAACGCCTCCCGATATAATCAATGTGCATAAATCTGCGCATATATTTTTGTAATATCACACAAATATATGCAAAACCTCTTGACTTAGTATCATAAATATACTATCATACGATCATAGTAAGTTTTAAAACAATACTAACCATGAAAGGAAATGCAAAATGACAGCCGAACAGGAATTTTTAAACTCATACGATAAAAGCATATACGAAAAGCCCTCTGTAGCCGTTGACCTCTTGGTGTTCACCATCGAAGATGACCGCCTGAAAATAGTCCTTGTGGAGCGAGACGAGCATCCATTCAAAAACACCCTCTCACTTCCGGGCGTGTTCGTGGGGATAAACGAAACACTCGATGAAGCCGCCGCCCGAGGAATAGCCGAGGAAGCAGGACTTCGTGATATATATTTTGAGCAGCTCTATACATGGGGTGACCTTGACCGAGACCCCCGAATGAGGATAATCTCAGTGTCCTATCTTTCCCTCACAAGCTCCGAAAAGCTTGACATCACCGCAGGAAGCCGCACCGCCTCGGTAAAGCTCATAGATGTTGACAAGCTGCTCCGCTCCGATATCCCCCTTGCCTTCGACCACCGCAAAATAATCGAGTATGGCAGAGAGCGGATAAAAAACAAGGTGCAGTACAGCCGAATTGCCTTTGAATTTCTCCCCGAGGAATTTACCCTGCCGAAGTTGCAAAGGGTCTATGAGATACTTCTGGGAAAGCCGCTGTATAAAGCGAATTTCCGCCGAAAAATAGCTCCCCTCATTGAGGAAACAGATCACATGACCTCAGGGGATGCCCACCGTCCCAGCAAATTCTACCGTCAGCGGACCGATTCACCCGACATAGAACTATAGTGTTATTATAGCACATCTGTTTTCAAAAGTCAAGTGTTTTCAGAAAATTTGTTCGATAAAATTTTTGCCATCTAAAAGGAGGAACATAACATGGAAATAACCGAAGCAAAATATAAATGCGGAATGTACGGCGGCAGTTTTGACCCCCTGCACATGGGACATATACGGTGCATAATAAAAGCCGCCAATCTCTGCCGCCGCCTGATAATCGTCATAAGCAGCGGCGTGAACCGCGACCATGTAAATATAAGAGTGCGCTACCGCTGGCTCTATCAGCTCACAAAGCACCTGCCTCATGTCAGTCTTTTCATTCTGGAGGACGAGTGTAGATCCAAGGGTGAATATGACGAAGCTCAGTGGGAGGAAGATTCCCGCAAGGTAAAGGAATTTGCGGGAGAGCCTATTGACGCCGTATTCTGCGGCAGCGACTATGATGAAAACAGCTTCTGGAAAAAATGCTACACGCAAGCAGAGCTGATAATATTTCAAAGAGACGAGATATCCTCCACAAAAATACGGAAGGACGTTTACAGCCATTGGGACCTGCTCCCGAATATCGTCAGACCCTATTATGTAAAAAAGGTGCTTGTTATCGGCACCGAAAGCACAGGCAAATCCACCCTCACTCAGAATCTTGCCATGCATTACAATACTGTTTTCATGGAGGAGGCAGGCAGAGATATCTCCGAGCGTTCGGGAACGGATACACTTATGCTCCCCTCGGATTTCACCGATATCCTGCTGACCCATAAGCAGCGTGAGATAGAGCTTGTGAAGCAGGCAAACAAGGTGCTTTTCGAGGATACCGACTGCCTGATAACAAAATTCTTCATTGATTTTCTCGAGGGAGAGGACAGAGAGCGCAACACCGCCCTTGCCGAAGCGATCGCACTATTCAATGAATATGACCTTATCCTTTTCTGCGAGCCTGATGTAAAATTCGTTCAGGACGGAGACCGCAGCATGGAAATAGCAAACAACCGTGAAGAATACAGTGAAAAGATCAAAAAGCTCTACCGTGACCGCGGCTTTGAATTTGTTTCCCTTTCGGGAACCTACAATGAGCGTTATGAAAAAGCCGTACAGCTCACCGATAAGCTGTTTGAACCGAAATAAAAAGGAGGGATCCATATGGAAGCCATAAAAAAGCTTGTAAAATATCTCACCCTGTTCCAATGGGCAGAGCTGCTTGCAGTAACGGGCTTTACGGTGTATTTTGCCTTGACCGATACCGAGACGCCGCCTATCTATAATATCATCGGCTCAGCCGCCGCCATCTGCGGAGTGCTTTGCGTGATACTCTGCGCCGCAGGAAAAAAATCCCAGTATTATTGGGGCTTTGCCAATATCATCCTGTACATCATCATCTCTTTTGTAAATAAATTCTACGGCGAGGTAATGCTCAATGCCCTGTATTATTTCCCATCTCAGTTTGTGGGAATATATCTGTGGAAGAAAAATTACAGCGAGGATATAGGACAGGTAAAGGGCAGACGAATGAAGCCCGTTTATGCCCTGCTGACCCTTGCGGGAACAGCAGCAGGAATAATCCTCTACCGCAGCCTGCTGTCGTTTATGGGCGGCAGCTCTCCATGGCTCGACAGTGCAAGCACCGTTATATCTATAACCGCCAACGCCCTCATGGTAATGCGCTACCGTGAGCAGTGGCTCCTCTGGATAATAGTGGACACAGTCACAGTGATAATGTGGGCAGGAAAGGGCGACCCCATCATGACCACAATGTGGGCGGTGTACCTCTTGAATGCAGTTTACGGCTATGTAAACTGGAGCAGAATGAGCCGAACGGAAAATGCATAAATAACAAAACAGCGGAGTCATGTGCAAAGTCTCCGCTGTTTTTTCACGCCGATTTTATACTAATACCCATTTGTTCTATGGATAAAGACGGTGGATATAATGCGCCCAATCAAGGAAAACGACCGCAGGCGGCATTTATGCATGGCAAGGGAGTTTGACGCAGAGTGGGCGTATTATAG
>JAGBFZ010000100.1 GCA_018110855.1 Oscillospiraceae bacterium | reverse complement strand
TTGGCGGCGAAAGCATTGAATACGCAGGTCTATTGCAGGATACGATCATTCTGGGTGAAAATCAATATATCGTTCTTGGAGATAATATCAATGAGAGTGTTGACAGCAGGTATGAGCAGGTGGGTATCGTCTGTGCTGAGGATATCATCGGACGGGTGATGTAAATGACCTGTCAGCATCTGCTTTTGACCCGATACCCGATAAATATAAAGAAAGGAATGTGTGCAGATGCAGGCGCTGTCGGGAACGTCCCTGCACATTGTGATTCAATATGTATTATATTAATGAAAATGCAAGAGATCTGCTGAGGATCGGATACCATGTCAACAGAAGGGATTTTCTCCGTCTTGATCTGAACGAAAATCCCGGAGGACTTCCTGAGGAATTTATAAGAAATGTTCTTTCGGAAATTGATCCCTGCTTTATTTCGGAATATCCCGAGATGGAGGAATTTATTGATACACTTGCTGATTTTGTCGGTGTTGAACCATCCAATCTCTGCATTGTGAATGGTTCCTCTGAAGGTATACGTCATATCATTGAGGCCTTCACTGCACCCGGCGGAAAAATTCTCGGAGTTACTCCTTCATATGCTATGTTCGAGGTTTATTCCAAGATGTACGGCAGGAATTTTATTTCGGTTAATTACACTGAGGATCTTATGATGCCGATAGAGAATATTCTTGAGAAAATGACACCGGATATTCAGCTTATGATCCTTGTTAATCCCAATAATCCTATGGGAAATGCCTATACAGAGGACGAGTTTAGGACTCTTCTTGCCAAGGCAAAGGAAATGGAGATCACTGTTCTTGTTGACGAGGCTTATCATTATTTTTACCCTGATACCTTTATTAAATATGCTGTGAATGATGACCATGTGCTTATTTCAAGAACTTTCTCAAAGCTGTTTTCTCTGGCAGGTCTCAGACTAGGATGTGTTATAGGCTCGCCAAGCTCTGCAAAGGTGCTGAATAATCTGTGCACTCCTCACAATGTTAATGCTGTTTCTATGCTCTTTGCACGCAAAATGATGGAATCTCCCGAGATTGTCCATCAGCTTATCGACAAGCACAGAGAGGGCAGAGTGTTCCTTCAGAATTGGCTTATCGAGCATGGCTATGAGTTCAGAGGAGAAAACGGAAACTTTATCTTCATCAGGCAGAAAACCGATGCCGACAGAATTGTTGAGCGTATGGAAACCGAAAAGAAGATTCTTATAAAGAGCTATGACGGCATTGGTAAATTCGGCAAATGCCTTAGAGTCTCTACTGCGGAAAGAAAATTTATGGAACAGTTTGTTGAAGCTCTTGAAGAACTGGATAAATAATGCCTCAATTAAGGAAGTGATGTGAATTGGAGCATAAGGTGCCTCTGATCGAATATGCCGCCGAAAAATATCCTGATTATTATGTTGTTCCGATAAAAGCTGAGGATATTGTATTTGAAGAACGGGTAAAAATGAACTGCTTTTACTGCGGCAAGTACAATACCTGCTGGAAATGCCCCCCGCGCCTGCCCGATCTGGATTATCAGAAGATGTTTTCCGAATTTGACCATATTGCCCTGGTTTACAGCAAATATTATTATAATGAGGGAAATTACAATCTGATAAGGACGGAATCCTCCGTTGAACTTCACAAGACCTTGCTGGACTTTGAAAAATTTCTCTGGGATAACGACAATTCTACTTCGCTTTCCTTTATCGGCGGGTCCTGCAAGCTGTGCAAGAACGGCTGCGGAAAGGATCATTGCAATAATCCGTACAAGGCCCGTTCTCCTATGGAATCAACAGGTATGAATGTTGTGGCAACAGCCGCAAAATATGATATTAAGATCAGCTTTCCCCCAAAGGATTACATTATCCGGATGGGTATGATATTATGGTAAGGAGCATTTGTTATGACTTATATCTTTTTAGTTGCAGGAAAGGGCACAAGACTTCACCCTATTACCCTTTCATATCCTAAAACCTTGTTTAAGCTTGATGATAAGGTCACTGTTATTCAGCGTATGGTGAATATGATACAGCGTTATGATAAGGACGCAAAATTTATCGTTGTTACAGGCTTTATGGATCAGCAGATCCGCACTGAGCTTTCAGGCGTTACCTTTGTTTATAATCCATTTTATTCGGTTACCAATTCCATTGCCTCTCTCTGGTTTGCAAGGGATCTGTTTGCCGATGATGACAATATTACCATCTTAAACGGAGATATTGTTATGGACGACACTCTTATTGAAGAGGTATTGACAAAGAAAACCGACAGACCTACAGTTCTTCTTGACAGCTCCGTTAAAAAGGACGGGGACTACAATGTTCAGGTAAATGGCGAGAATGTGGTCGTAATGAGCAAGGGACTTGACGAATACTGCGGTGAATATGCAGGCGTCCTCAAGCTGGATAAGGCTTCTATCCCTCTCTATCTCTCCGAAATGGAGACAATGATACATGAGGGCCGTCACGATCAGTGGTTTGAGGATGTGGTGGTTGAAATGATCTTCAAGGATAATTTCAAGCTCTTCTATGAGGATGTAAGTGTGTATGAGTGGACTGAGATCGACTGTGTGGACGATCTTGTCCTTGCTAAACGGATTCATCAGCAGTCCGGCTATAATTCTTTTTTCTGTTAAAATATTCTTTGTTTTTGTATATTTCGGTGTTCAATTATATTAATGGAAATTGATAAAACAAATAAAATCGAAATATCACATAATGACAGTTCTGCTTAACATTACATTACTGTAACTGTCAAACATTTCTTAGCTTCAACCATAAAAAGCCCTCTGTCAACTCGGCAGAGGGCTTTGTGTCATATGCTATATTCTGTCCACTGCAAAACAGGGACAAGCAGCCTGTAAAAAATTTTCCACATTGAGACCA